>NZ_JBIWCW010000009.1:0-114447 GCF_044761665.1 Peribacillus sp. NPDC097295 | reverse complement strand
GGTGGTATTTTATTCCTATGGATGTTCACTATTGAGAACATTTATAGGAATAAAAATAAAATATTTATAAAGTTTCGTGCATTTTGTTCTTTGTAAAGTACACGCAAACCATTAAGTAAATTGAAATAAAAATACATGGATAAATGTTTCACCGTTAGGGGGGGAATAGAGAATGAGTGCAATCGCTGGAATCTATCATTTTAATCAAGAGCCAATCAGTCCTCAAAACGGAGACATACTAATGAAGTCTTTACGTAAATTCCCAGCAGATAGAATTCAAGTATGGAATGATGAAAAAATCTTTCTTGGTTGCCATAATCAGTGGATTACGCCTGAATCGGAGAATGAAACTTTACCATTTTATGATTATGCTAGACAGCTCGCGATAACTGCTGATGCGATTATTGACAATCGGCATGAATTGTTTAATCAATTACAAGTTGAGAAATCTGATCGAACATATATAACGGATAGCCAGCTAATATTGTTAGCCTATCATAAATGGGAAGAAGATACTCCAAAGTATTTAGTGGGAGACTTTGCCTTTATGATTTGGGATCAAAAGAACCGCAAAATATTTGGAGCAAGAGATTTTTCAGGAAGTAGAACGCTCTATTATTTTAAAAATCAAGAAAAATTAGCGTTTTGTACGACAATTGAGCCACTGCTTGCATTGCCATTTGTAGAAAAAAGGTTGAATGAAGATTGGTTATCGGAATTTTTGGCTATTCCAATTAATGTTGAATCGGTAGATTCTTCTTCAACCGTTTATAAAACGATTAAACAGATACCACCTTCACACTCAATAAAAGTCATTGATGGAAATGTAACGTTTTCTAGGTATTCCTTTATAAAAAAAGAAGAGAAGCTGAAATTTAAGACAAATGAAGAATATGAAGAGGCTTTTAGGGAGGTTTTCGATCAGGTAGTAAGATCAAAATTAAGAACTTCCTACAATATTGGGTCACATTTAAGTGGAGGATTAGACTCAGGTTCTGTTGTTAGCTTTGCAGCTAAAGCTTTAAAAGAGCAAAAGAAACAATTATATACATACAGCTATATCCCCGTTGACGATTTTGTCGACTGGACACCGAAAAGTAGAGTTGCTGATGAAAGGCCTTTTATTTCATCTACAGTAGAGTATGTGGGAAATATAAAGGATCAATATTTCGATTTTAAAGAAAAAAGCCCCTTATCTGAGGTAGATGATTGGCTTGATGTACTTGAAATGCCTTATAAATATTACGAAAATAGTTTTTGGTTAAAAGGAATTTATGAACAAGCTGCTCAAGAAAATATCAGAGTGCTTCTTAATGGGCAAAGAGGAAACTGGACCATATCATGGGGGCATGCTCTTGACTATCAAGCATGTTTGTTAAAACAGTTGAAATTGATTCACTTATATAAAGAATTGCATTTATTCAGTGAAAATATTGGTGTGAGCAAATCAAGGGTTATGTCAGCAGTAAGAAAAAAGGCTTTTCCATTTATCGGTAGAATGATAACTTCAGCGGAAGAACCTTATCCAATGTTAATAAATCCTGATTTTGCAAACAAAATGAAAGTATTCACAAAATTGGAAGACCATAAAATTGATGTTAAAGGATTTATTAATACAAATGCTTATACTATGAAAAAAACACAATTTGAGCAATTATACTATTGGAATATAAATGGTAATATTTCTACGAAGTTATCCTTAAGACATTCTATAGCAGAACGTGATCCAACTAACGATCTTCGTATCATCCAATTTTGTAATTCCATTCCTGAGTCACAATACGTATTAAATGGACAGGATCGTTCCTTAATAAGAAGGGCCACTAAGGGGTATCTTCCAGATAATGTTAGGTTGAACAACAAAACGCGCGGGATACAGGGATCTGATGGAATTCATAGGATGGCATCCTCGTGGAGTTCATTTATAGAAGAGATGCAGATGCTAAGTAAAGATGAATTCATGGCAGAATTTTTAAATATGGAGGAAGTCAGAAAGTCCCTAATAAGTGTTGAACAAAATCCACTTCCAGAAAAAGTATTTGATGATGACTTCAGAATTTTAATGAGAACCCTGATTGTGTCACGATTTGTAAAAAAACAATTTGAAAGGGGGTGAAACTATGAAAAAAGAATGGAAAAAACCAGAGTTAGAAGTACTTAATGTTAATCTTACAATGGCAGGACCAGGAAGGAAAACTCCTGATGCGGTTCAACCGGATCCAGATGATCCGTTAAGATTTAGTTAACTTTTATTTAAAAGGATTTATTCCCTTATACATGGATTTATATGTGTAAGGGTTTCTTTTTAACAGTCATATTATGTTTGGAGTGAAGAGATATGTTAAGCACTGAAAAAACATATATGTACACCACATTTGGTTTAATTATAGAAAGTGAACTTCCCCTGCTTGAGTTAGAGAAAGTTACAAATGACGAAAGGGAAGTAGATATTATAATTACTAGGAAAGATCTTTCCAATGTTTGGTCTAAAATAAGTCCTATAAATCGTACAGGTTTTGTCGTTGAAGAAAATCGAGTTATGTTCGAAGTGCCTGGATTGGCTATTTTTTCTATAGAAAAAGGAAAAGCCATTACTTTTTCAACCTGCGGGGATGACAACGACGAAAAGAATCGACTGTATATTTTAGGGAGCTGTTTGGGAATTTTATTGATGCAAAGAAAGATATTACCTCTACATGGTAGTGCAATTGCTATTGATGGAAAAGCATATGCCTTTATCGGAGAGTCGGGAGCTGGAAAATCAACTCTTGCATCATCTTTTATAAAAAAAGGGTACAAACTTTTAAGCGATGATGTCGTTGCCTTATCTTTTAACTGGGAAAATACACCATGTGTTACACCCTCTTATCCACAACAGAAATTATGGCAAGAAAGTCTAAATGCTTTTGGGATGAAATCAACAGATTTTAAACCTTTATTCGATAGAATTACAAAGTTCTCGATACCCGTTCAAGGAGAATTTTATAATCAACCATTACCACTTGGAGGGATATTCGAGTTATCTGGAGTGGATATAGAATCTATTGAACTGCATCTTATTGAAAAGCTTAATCGATTTCAAGTGTTACACGAGCATACGTATAGACGTTCTCTTATTGAGAAGATGAATATGATGGATTGGCATTTCCATTTTTGTGCAAAATGTATGAATTCAGTGCCAATTTATCGATTATGTCGACCAACCTCTACATTCACAGCCCACGATCTTGTAGCCACGATTCTTAGTGTAATTAAAGGAGAGAAAATAAAATGATTAACTCATCAGTACTTTCAATCAATGATGTTATTACTCAAAACCAGGGAAATATTGTTAGTGATATGGACGGGGAATTGGTTATGTTAAGTATTGAAAATGGAAAATATTATAATCTCGGTTTGCTTGGTGGGAGCATTTGGGCGTTTATTGAAAAGCCAATTTCAATAAGTATCTTAGTAGATAGTTTAATGTCAGAATATGAAGTCAGTCAACAAGAATGCGAAGAAGAAGTACTAGCTTTTCTAGGTGATTTATACGATGAGAATTTAATCCTCATCGTAAATGAAGATTGAGCATTGTGCTTAATAACTTAGGGGCAGAAAATGAATCTATATAAAAAAATTAGAGCTTTTTTATCTTTCAAATGGAGTATGAAGTGTTTGCTGGCTGAAGCTTTCTTCTTTTTAGCTGCGGGTCGTATTTTTAAGTTAATTCCATTCCTGAGAAGTTCATCAATCCTTGGAAATCACATGGAGGAAACAACGTTTACTGTTAATTCCGTAGAGATTGAGGTATTAAAAAATATTTCAGATGCCATACATATCATGAGCCGTTATACATTCTGGGAAAGCCAATGTTTGGTTAAGGCGGTAGCTGGAATGAAAATGCTAGAAAGACGAGAAATTGAAAGTACTCTATATTTGGGTACGGCTAAAAATGATCAGGGAGATTTAATTGCTCACGCATGGTTACGAAGCGGTCCTTTCTATGTAACGGGTGCAGAAGAAATGGGGAATTTTATAGTTGTTGGGAAATTTGCTAAACAAATAAAAGCATAAAAAGAGGGAATCAAATGAATAGCAAAACCAATATCGATTCTTCAAACATTTCAGACGAATTAAGTCTATTGTTAGAATGTCTGAAAAGTGAAAATACTATACCGATTACTTATCATGATGACACAAGTATTGATTGGACCTTATTTTTGAAACTAGTAAGACACCACCGGGTTTATCCACTGGTTTATACAAAACTAAAATCCGAAAAATGGATTCCTGATTCTATTATTCAATCGATGTATCAGGATTATCAAAAAAATACTTTTAACATGTTAAAGTTAAGTGGTGAAATTGAAAAAATATCGAGGGTAATTGCAGAATATGAAATTGACACGCTTTTTCTAAAAGGTCCCATTCTAGCAGCAGATTTGTATGGAGGTATATCTCAAAGAACTTCAAGTGATATAGATATTTTGGTTGATATAAATGATCTGGAAAAAGCCGGACTTCTCCTGATTAATATGGGGTATATAAAGGATGATTATATAGAAACGGTATTAAATGATTGGAAATGGCGTCATCATCATTTTGTTTACTTTCATTCTGAGAAAAAGATAAAACTTGAAATTCATTGGCGGTTAAATCCAGGTCCGTCCAAGGAACCAAGTTTTAATGAACTATGGAAAAGAAAGAAACGCAGCTCACTAGCATCATATCCAATATATTGTTTAGGAAACGAAGACCTCTTTTTATTTCTTACTTCCCACGGAGCACGTCACGGGTGGTCTCGACTTCGTTGGTTAGTGGATATCGACCGACTTTGTAAAGAAAACTTGGATTGGTCTAAAATAATAAGTCTTCTCCAAAAATATCAATATACACATGTTGCAGGTCAAACATTGGTTTTAGCTTCTCAGTTATTAAATACACCTATAAATAAGAAAAACGAACACCTTATTTTAGATTCACGTGCCAATCGTTTGGCACAGGAAGCGTTATTCTATATTCAACAATTCATTAACTTACATGATGAACCACTACCCGAAGATGTTGCGATTTATCATAAAAAACACTTATTTTCATTAATGTCCTTTCAAAATAAAATATTATTCATCTTCAGTTTTCTTCATCCTTATTTTGAGGATACAAAAACTCTGCCATTACCAAGTAAATTGCATTTTTTGTATTTTCCTTTGAGGCCTTTTTTATGGGCATGGAGAAAAACAAGAGTACAAGAAATGTCTTAGGAGGGTTCAATGAAACAACTATGGTTAATTTTCAAAAGATTATATTCTTTCACAGGACGAATTCTCTTTATCAATATGCTTGGAATGGTAATTGTAAGTTTAATGGACAGTATAGGAATCCTATTATTAATTCCTATGATTAGTGTTAGTGGAATTATAGATATAGATATAGCAAGTAAAATTCCGCCTATCTTCTCATGGGTACACGAGATACCAAAAGAGGTAAGCTTATCCATTATTTTAGGTTTTTATATTGTTTTAGTAATTTCACAAAATCTTTTACAACGAAATCTAACAATACGTGATGTGAAAATACAACAAGAATATAGTAGTCATTTAAGGAGAAAAATGTATCAGTCTCTTTTGCATGCTAACTGGGAGTTTTTTATTAAAACGAGAAAATCAGACTTAATTAATGTCATGACGAACGACTTAGCACGTGTTAGTGGAGGGATTAATTTAATTTTACAATTAATAGCTTCTGTTATTTTTACTTTCATTCAAATTGCCGTGGCATTTTGGTTAGCTCCCAAAATAACCTTATTTGTTTTACTAGGTGGTTTGCTCTTATCTTTATTTTCTAGGAAATTCATCCAAAAGGCTAAATCATTAGGAAATAGAACATCTCAGTTAGCTCTAAGTTATCTTGCAGGTGTTACAGACCAATTGAATGGAATAAAAGATATAAAAAGCTATCACTTGGAAAAGTCTCATGTAACTTGGATCAAGTCTTTAACAAAAGAAATGAATGAAGAGCAAGTTGAGTATATAAAGTTAAATACAGCTTCACAATTTTCATATAAAGTGGCATCTGCACTCTTAATAGCCTCATTTGTTTTTTTATCCATATCATTTTTTGCAGCCCAACAGGAACAACTTTTACTGATTATCCTTATTTTTTCAAGATTATGGCCTAGGTTTACTGACATACAAGCAAACATAGAAAATATATCTTCAACTATTCCCGCCTTCCAATCCATTCTAAAAATAGAGGAAGATGCTAAAAGTCACAATGAAGCTTTTATTCAAGAGAGGGTTAGGCCAGTTCTTATTGAACGAGGAATTGAATGTAATAATCTTTTTTTTCGTTATAATAAAGCGCAAAAAGACTTTACACTACGAAATATTAATATATCCGTTGCAGCGAACAGAATGACGGCTATTGTCGGTCCATCCGGTGCGGGAAAAAGTACATTAATCGATTTAATAATGGGGCTTATGCTTCCTGATAAGGGACAGATTCTAGTAGATGGTAAAAAGCTTTCTGATCAAGATTTGATTGGTTTAAGAAAATCAATTAGTTACGTGTCTCAAGATCCATTTTTATTCAATGGAAGCATAAAGGAAAACATGCTAATGGTAGATCCTGAAGCAAGTGACAAGCAGATATGGGAAGCACTAGAGTTTTCTGCAGCGGATGATTTTGTGATTAAGTTGCCTCAAAGTCTCAATACGGTAATCGGTGATAGAGGAATTAGGTTATCTGGAGGAGAACGTCAAAGACTAGTTTTAGCTAGGGCAATATTAAGAAAACCTTCGATTCTCATTTTAGATGAAGCCACTAGCGCCCTCGATAACGAAACAGAATCGAAAATTCAGCGAGCTATCGAAAATTTACATGGGCGGATGACGATCATTGTTATAGCTCATCGCTTATCGACAATAAGGAATGCTAATCAGGTAATCGTTTTAGAAAACGGTGCAATTATACAAAATGGTGATTATATCGAATTGGCTAAAGAAAATAAAGGCCTATTTAACCAATTATTAAATAAACAAGTAGAAATAATGTAACGATTAAAACGGAATAAATTATTGACATGTTCTTTATATAGAACTAAAATAAGGATATCACCATAGGAAATATAACCCTAATTAGAAAAATAAAGCTATAAAAGTAGTTTATAACAAATTAGATGGACCTTTTTATCCATTTGTGTTCTTAATAAAGAATTAAAAGCCAATGAAAATGAAAAGGTGGTTAAATGTCAAATTTATCTAAAAGAAACTATGAAAATCAGCAATCTGCAAAAGAAATTAACTTAAAAGACCTGTTAAGTATTATTATTAGGCGTTTTTGGATTGTTATTATTGTAACACTTTTATTCATTCTTGCAGGGTTTTTAAAAACCTTAACCACCACGCCCCTATATCAAGCGTCAACGAGAATTATCCTAGAAGCTAATCAAGATAAAATGAAAACTCTTCAAGTTATCATAAAAGATAGTACCGTTTTACAAAAAGTCGTTAATGAAATGGATCTATCTATTTCTCCAGAAGCATTAGCGGGATCGATAACCGTAACTAACGTGGAGGATTCGGAAGTAGTTAGTATAAGTGCTACAGCATCTGATCCAAATATGGCTGCCGATATAGCCAATACAACGGCAAGAGTATTTAAAAATGAAGCACCTGATATCGTTAACTTTAAAAAAATAAGGAATTTGTCCCCTGCTAAGGTAAACTCAATACCTATTAACGGAGACGATAATAAAACAATTATCAAGAGCGGAATTATTGGATTATTCTTAGGCATCGGATTAACATTCTTATTAAATTCTTTGGATTATACAATCCGTAACGAACAAGAAGTAGAGGATATTATCGGATATCCTATTATAGGTAATGTATCTAAAATGAATAAAAAGAATTCTAATGTCAGTAAAAAAATATCCGATTCTTTAATGAAACCAAACGCTAAACGTTAAACGTTAAACATTAAAAATAAACAAGAGCTGAATTGTGAGGTGATAATATGATGATAAATATACTAAAGCCAGGAGAAAAACTTAAGAAAAGAAACCTGGTCGCTTTTACAAATCCAGATTCACTGATTTCTGAACAATATAGAGCGATACGTACAAATATAAAATTCTCTTCAGTAACAAAAAAAAGAAATATTATTATTGTGACTTCTCCATCCTCTGGTGAAGGGAAGTCAACTACTGCAGCGAATTTAGCTGTTTCCATGGCACAAAATAAAGAGAAAGTTTTACTAATTGACGCTAATTTCAGAAATCCCACCATTCACTCAATCTTTAAGATTCCAAATAAAGTAGGACTAGCTAATATTTTATCTGATTTGGTACACTCATCACTTGAAGAAACGGTTTACAGAACTGGAATGGGTGATTTAGATGTTTTAACAAGTGGCCCTATACCTTTTAATCCAGGCGAAATCATGGGATTAACAATCATGAAGGACTTTTTAAATCAATGTGAAAAACAATACGATATAATCCTGATAGATGCACCTTCCATGTTAGAAGTAACGGACACAAAAATTTTGGCGAATTATTGTAACGGGATTATCCTCGTATTTAATAAAGGAAGAACGGAATTAAAAAATGCATTAACAACGAAACGAATTTTAGAATTTGTTGAAGACAAGGTAATTGGTGTCATCTTAAATGAAAACCGACAAAATAGGCTTATCAATTTATTAAAGAAAATCCGGTAAAGCTGATAAATTTTTTTGCATAATTGTTCTTTATTAAGAACTTATATGTGTTTTATATAATTAAATCGTGTTTGGTGATGTCTCCTTGCCACTATAAACGGAGGCACTCGATCATGCTGTGGGTTGAAAAACCTTAGACGCTAGTCGTCAAGAGTGTGGAGTGAGGAAGGGTTAAATGCCCTATATTTTTATTAAAGAACTAATGAATGCATTCATAGTGAATGAATGCATTCATTAGTTCTTTAACATTTTTTATAATAAAAATACTCAAAAACCAGTTCAATCATACAAAAAGCTAATCCTAAAAAGGGGGGAATAAATTGACGTATCCGCAAAGACTTTCGCTTTTTATACTAATAGATTCCTGCATTGTCATATCAGCTATTTTCTTAGGGCGCTTTTTGGTAAATGCCAGTATTTATGTCTTTACTATTCCTATCGTGCTTAGTTCTATTACAATTCTTCTCAGTCATCATATATTTTCAATAGTTTTTCATTTATACAAAAAAGCATGGGAGTACGCGAGTATTGGTGAATTAGTCATTATTTTCAAAACAGTAACTGCTTCCATATTTATTACAGCACTTATTCAGGAACTACTTTTTCATGAAGTTTATTATCGTCTATTGGCAGTTACTTGGCTGCTTCATATGTTATTTATAGGTGGTTCTAGGTTTTGCTGGAGAATGTATAGAGATCAATACCTAGTAAAATATGAAAATAAAAAAAGAACGCTAATAGTTGGGGCAGGGTCAGCTGGTACGATGGTTGCTCGACAATTATTAAAAAATAATGATGTGGATTTAATACCTGTAGCATTTATTGATGATAACCCACGAAAACACAATTTTGATATTCTTGGAATCCCAGTAGTGGGAGGGGGTAACAAAATTGCGATATTAGTAGAATCATTAAAAATTGAACAGATTATAATAGCGATTCCTTCTCTGAATAAACAGGAATTGAATCGCATTTTCCAAGAATGTGCGAAAACGAACGCAAAAACACAAATCCTTCCGATGTTAGAAGATTTGTTAACTGGAAAGCTTTCGGTTAACAAATTTAGGGATGTCCAGGTGCAAGACCTTCTTGGAAGAGAACCTGTGGAGCTGGATATCGATGGAATTTCAGAATATGTAACTGAAAAAGTCATCTTAGTCACAGGGGCTGGAGGATCTATTGGATCAGAGATTTGCCGTCAAATTTCAAAATTTAATCCGTCTAAGTTAATACTATTAGGGCATGGTGAAAACAGCATATACACAATAGAAATGGAATTAAAAGAAACATATAAAAATCAAAATATTGAGTTTTTAACAGAAATCGCCGATCTTCAAGATCAGAAAAAGATGCTGTCAGTTATGGCTACATATCAACCAGAAGTTGTCTATCATGCAGCGGCACATAAACATGTACCATTAATGGAACGAAACCCGGAAGAAGCCGTTAAAAATAACTTGATAGGAACGATGAATGCCGCTAATGCAGCTAGTTGGAATGGAGTAAAAACATTTGTGATGATTTCGAGTGATAAGGCGGTGAATCCTACAAGTGTAATGGGGTCGACCAAAAGGCTAGCGGAAATGACGATTCAGCAAATAAATAAGGACAGTGAAACTAAATTTGTCGCCGTCAGGTTTGGGAATGTGTTGGGCAGCCGTGGGAGTGTCATCCCCTTATTTACAAAGCAAATTGAAAATGGGGGACCAGTTACTGTCACACACCCTGATATGATTCGTTATTTTATGACGATCCCAGAAGCTTCTAGACTTGTCATTCAAGCAGGGGCACTTGCACAAGGCGGTGAGATTTTTGTGTTGGATATGGGACACCCTGTGAAGATTGTCGATTTGGCTAAAAACCTGATCAAACTCTCCGGACATTCAGAAGAAGATATAGAGATTGAATTTACCGGTACGAGACCAGGTGAAAAGCTATTTGAGGAGCTATTGAATAAAGAAGAAATTCATGAGCAGCAAGTCTACCCAAATATTTACGTAGGTAAAACTGGAAACCTTTATTCTCATGAGATTGAGGATATCATAAATAGTTATTCAGATATGGATAAAGAAACATTGCGTATTAAACTTGTCGACTTGGCCAATGAGCGTGTGACTACGCCTCCGTTGGTGCAAGTTTCAAACTAAGGGGGATTTTGTCTTGAAAATCAGAAAAGCCATCATACCAGCTGCAGGATTAGGTACTAGATTTCTTCCGGCAACTAAAGCGATGCCAAAGGAAATGTTGCCTATCGTTGATAAACCGACCATTCAATACATTGTGGAAGAAGCCATTGAGTCAGGAATTGAAGATATTATCATTGTGACCGGAAAAGGAAAACGTGCTATAGAAGATCATTTTGATCACTCCTTTGAGTTGGAACAAAATTTATTTGAAAAAGGAAAATTTGAATTATTGAAGGAGGTTCAAAAATCTTCCAAATTAGTTAATATCCACTATATTCGACAAAAGGAACCGAAGGGATTAGGACATGCAGTATGGTGTGCACGTAAATTTATAGGTGACGAACCGTTTGCAGTCTTACTGGGCGATGATATTGTGGATGCAGACAAACCTTGTCTTCAACAAATGATGGAGCAATATGCAAAATCAAATGCTTCAATCTTAGGGGTGCAAAAGGTTTCGAATGAGGATGTTTCCAGGTACGGAATAGTTGAAGCAAATGAGATAGGAAACCGATTATATAATATTACAAGCTTAATTGAGAAGCCAAAACAAGAGGACGCCCCCTCAAACTTGGCAATTATGGGGAGATATATTTTGAATCCAGGGATTTTTGCAATACTTGGAGACCAACGACCTGGCGCAGGTGATGAAATTCAATTAACTGATGCAATTAGCCGTTTAAACAAGTATGAGAGTGTTCATGCTTATGATTTTGAAGGAACTAGATATGATGTTGGAGAAAAAATAGGGTTTATCCAGACAACTATCGAAATGGCGCTGCAGCGTGGAGACCTAAGGGAAGATATATTGAACTATCTAACGAGTGTACTTAATAGGGAATTAATTAAATGAAAACTGGATAAGAAGAGTGAAAGGATGGTGAATGATGGATAAAAAAGTCCTGTTTTGCGCAACGAAGGATTATCATTTTGAAGCGTTTCACCTGCCTTATTTTAAATGGTTTAATGAACAAGGGTATGAAGTTCATACAGCAGCCAATGGTGATTTGAAGCTTCCTTTTGTTGACCAAAAGCACATTATTTCCATTCAGAGATCGCCGTTTAAAAAGGAAAATATTAAAGCTTATAAAGAACTAGAATACATTATTGAAACTAATAACTTTCAAATTGTCCATTGTCACACGCCAATGGGAGGGGTTCTAGCGAGGCTTGCTGGCCGTAAAGCGAGAAAAAATGGAACAAAGGTCATTTATACAGCTCATGGCTTTCACTTCTGTAAAGGTGCGCCTCTTCTAAATTGGTTCCTGTACTATCCTATTGAAAAATTGTTAGCAAAAATAACAGATTGCTTAATTACAATCAATGAAGAAGACTTTCAACTGGCCAAAAAAAGAAAATTCAAAGCACAAAAGATTACTCACGTTCATGGAGTTGGAGTCGATACGGAACGTTATCATTCCGTTTCATCATTTAACAAATCTGTACTAAGGTCAGAAAAGGGATATAGTGATGGTGATTTCCTTATGTTTTATGCAGCAGAATTCAATAAAAATAAAAACCAACAATTACTGTTGCATTCTTTTTCCTTAATAAAAAATGAAATCCCTACTGCTCGGTTGATATTGGCTGGTGAAGGACCATTACTAGAGGACTGCAAAAAACTAGCAACGGCCTTAGGAATTAGAAATAAAGTTGATTTTCTCGGTTTCCGGAAAGATATTGATGTTTTACTGAAAATGAGTGATCTCGCTGTAGCGTCAAGCTTGAGAGAAGGTTTACCGGTAAATATTATGGAAGCTATGGCTTGTGGGCTACCAGTAATAGCTAACGATAATAGAGGGCATAGAGAGTTAGTGACCAATAATCAAAATGGATGGTTGATCAGGAAAAATGACGAAAAAGGTTTTTCAGAAAAAATTACAAAAGTTGCTGGTAATGATGAAATACTGAAAAAATTTGGTGTAAGCAGTCAAAAAATAATTGAACACACATATAGTACAAAAAAAATTTTAGATGTCAAAAGTGAAATTTATAAATCATACATGGAAAATAAGGAGGATAGAGTATGGGCAGTCCACTAAGAATCTTACATGTTGTTGTAAATATGAATAGGGGCGGAGCGGAAACCTTGATTATGAATTTATATCGTAATATAGACCGCTCAAAAATCCAATTTGATTTTCTTACATCGAAAGAAGGTGTTTTTGATTCTGAAATCTTAGCGCTTGGTGGAAGAGTGCATAGAATTCCTTATCTTACTGATGTCGGACATTTTACATATAAAAAACATTTAGACACATTTTTTAAGAAAAATGATTATAAAGTTGTACATGCTCACATGGATAAAATGAGTGGACTCATTCTTCAATCAGCTAAAAAAGCAGGAATACCTAAAAGGATTTCACATAGCCATAATACACAAAGTGAAGGAAGCCTACCTGCAAGACTCTATAAATGGTACGTAGGAAAATTAATATTACCTAATGCTACTAACTTTTTCGCTTGCTCAAATAAGGCGGCACAATGGCTATTTAATAAAGAGAATAAGAAAGCTGAGATTCTAAAAAATGGAATTGAATATAAAGAGTTTACTTTCTCCCCTGATATAAGAAAGCAAGTAAGAAAAGAATTAGATATCCTAGATGATACATTTGTTTTGGGACATGTAGGAAGGCTTGCTCAACAAAAAAACCATACTTTCTTGGTTGATATTTTTACAGATTATCTTAAACAAAAAGAAAATTCCATTTTAATCCTAGTCGGAGACGGTCCCTTAAGAGCAGACATTCTTAAAAAGGTTAGAAACCTTAAGCTTGAAAGTAAGGTTAAGTTCATCGGAATTCGAAGTGATATTAATCGGATCCTTCAAGGATTCGATGTTTTTGTCTTTCCTTCTTTACATGAGGGGTTGCCAGTTTCACTAATAGAAGCGCAGGCAGCAGGTCTGCCATGTCTAATCTCTGATGATATTTCAAAAGAAGTAGATTTGGGTATCAAACTTATTCAATTTCTACCTATACATGATCGTTCAATTTGGACGGCTCATTTAATAGAAATTGCTACACGCCAAATGACAAGAAACATTAAATCAGATTCCTTATCTAAACAGGGCTATTCCATTAGTGAAACCGCAGATAAAATAAAAGATTTCTATCTATCAATGTCAGGGTGATTCAATGAAAACATTAACTGTATTTACACCGACCTATAACCGGGCTTATTGCCTTAATAAATGTTATCAAAGTTTAGTCCGACAGGATAATAAAGAATTTATTTGGTTAATTATTGATGATGGATCAACAGATAATACAAAAGAGGTAGTAGAGAATTGGATAAAAGAAAATAAAATAGAAATTAGATATTTCTGGCAAAAAAATCAAGGGATGCATGGGGCACATAATACAGCTTATCAACTAATCGAGACAGAATTAAATGTTTGTATAGACTCAGACGACTATATGGCAGATGGTGCAGTAAAAAAAATCCTGACGTTTTGGAAAAAGTATGGTAATGCCAATGTAAGTGGAATCGCAGCACTAGACGCAACAATTGATCATCAAGTCATTGGTTCAGTGCTACCAGAAAAACTATCTTCTTCCACGTTGTTTAATCTTTATAACAGATATGGTGTAACAGGGGATAAAAAGCTTGTGTACCGTACAGAATTGACGAGGCTATATCCATATCCAATCTTTAAGAATGAGAAGTATATTGGGCTAGCATATAAATACTATATGCTGGATAAGCAATATGAAATGCTACTAATGAATGAAGTTATTTGTCACGTTGAATATCTTCCAGATGGTTCTTCTCTCAATATGTATAACCAATATCTCAAAAACCCAAAAGGATTTTCATTCTATCGAAAAGAACTGATGAAGTTGCCTTTTGGAGGAAAGGTCTTCAAATATAGGCAGGCCATTCATTATGTGTCTAGCAATCTTCTTATGAAAAACCGAAAACTATTTATTGAAACGCCTGAAAGATTGCTCACTATATTTGCCTTTCCTTTAGGTTTACTATTATATGTATTTATTGTTAGTAAAACTAGGAATCAGGTTAATTGAAGGGAATCAATTAAATGACCATACTTTGGATTAATCTTGCCATTGTATTTATTTTTTCGTATTTAGGAAGGTATTTTTCTACATATTCATTTATTACACCGACTGGTTTACACGTTTTTAAACCAAATAAGATAATGGTTTTAGGAACTGTTTTATGTTTAGTTTGTATATCAGGCTTAAGAACGAACATAGGAGACACCTTTAACTATAAGAATATGTATACCGAAAATGATTTTACATGGGAGTATATCTTATCAAATAAGGATATGGGCTTTGGAATCTTACAAATGATTTTAAAGAATTTTTCGAATGATCCTCAGATCATGATATTTACTACGGCTTTAGTGACTAATGTATTAATTATAGTAGTTTTATATAAATACTCGCGCCTTTTCGAATTGAGTACATTTGTCTATATTACTGGTGGTTTACATTTGGTATCGATGAATGGGATACGGCAAGTGCTTGCGGCAGCCATCTTTTTTACAGCAACAAAGTATTTATTAAATGGGAATTTCATGAAATATTTACTGATTGTTCTTTTTGCTTCCACATTTCATCAAAGTGCACTTATTCTTATACCTATTTATTTTTTAGTTAGAACAAAGGCCTGGACGAAATCTACTCTTGCGTGGTTATCTTTTTCTGTCATTATCGTTCTGGGTTATGAGCAATTCTCTTCCATATTATTTTCAGCTATAGAAGACACTCAATACAGTGACTATTCAAGTTTTAATGAAGGGGGAGCGAATGTAATCAGAGTAGCCGTAAGCGCTGCTCCCTTGCTTATAGCCTATTTAGGAAAAGAAAGACTTCGTGAAATATTTCCGAAAAGTGACTATATAGTTAATATGGCATTACTTGGTTTGGTTTTTATGATAGTTTCAACTCAACAATGGATCTTTGCAAGGTTTTCAATTTATTTTAACTTATACCAATTAATTTTAATTTCTTGGATCATTGAGTTTTTTAGTAAAAAGGATCAAAAACTAATATATTATTTAATTCTCGTTCTATTTTTTGTATTTTACTTTTATGAAAATGTAGTAAGTTTGAATATTTTGTATGAAAGCGATATTTTAGAAGGCCTATTTTAATAGAGTGAAATAAAGTGATTAACCGTTTTAAGGTGCTTAGTAGTTGATATCCATTAATAAAGGAAATGAGACAACCAATACAACAATTACTAAACATATTTTGGCCAACGGGTATGATATAAAGAGAAATGTTAGAGAATGGGAAAAATTATATGAAGTATCGTGAAAAAGAGGTTTTAAAAATGAAGAAAAAGATTTTGATAACTTCCTTTGATTTGGCAATAGGAGGCGTTGAAAGAAGTTTGATAGGCTTGTTAAATCAAATCGATTATACCAAATATGACGTCGATTTATTATTGTTTAAACATGAAGGTGAATTTCTCTCATATATCCCGGAAGGACCAATTCTATTACCGGAAGAACCTTCCTATACAACATTTAGAAAATCAATTTATCAAATATTGAAAGATGGTTTTTACCCAATCGCAATTTCTAGAGTCATCGCAAAGTATTCAGGACTGGTCCATGGAAAAGTAAAAAAGGTAGAAGAACCAGGTTATTTATCGATTCAGTATGGTTGGGAACTATCTACCCGTCATCTGCCAAAGCTTAATAGGGAATACGATGTGGCCATCGGGTTTCTATGGCCCCATCATTTTATCGGAGACAAGGTTAAAGCAAAAAAAAAAATTGGGTGGATTCATACCGACTATTCAAATATTTATGTGAATAAGAAAATAGAGAAGAAAATGTGGGGCAAAATTGATGAAATAGTAGTGGTTTCTGAAGAATGTTCACAAACTTTTTTAGATAATTTTCCTGATTTCAAAGAAAAAACAACAGTAATTGAAAATATTCTTTCTCCCGATTTTGTTAGAGAACAAGCGAGAGCAGAGATTCCAAAAGAAATTACTAAATTATCTGGGAAAACGATATTAGTAACAGTAGGTCGTTTAACACATGCCAAGGGTTTAGATGAAGCAGTAAGAGCATGTAAAGAATTGTTGATGGAGGGATTTGACATTGAGTGGTATGTAATTGGTTATGGACCACTTGAAAATGAATTAAGAAATTTGATCAAAGAGTTGGGTGTAGATAAACATTTTATTTTATTAGGAAAGAAAACTAATCCATATCCGTATATTGAAGCTTGTGATATTTACGTTCAACCTTCACGTTATGAAGGTAAAGCGGTAACAATTCGTGAAGCACAAGTGCTGGGTAAACCAGTTGTAATAACTAATTTTCCTACCGCTAAAAGCCAGGCTGTAAGTGGTGTTGATGCTTTAATTACAGAGTGCGGTAAAGATGGAATTGTTAGAGGGCTTCGGAAGATAATTAAGAATGAAGAATTGCAAAAGACTTTGATATCGAATGTTCTTTCTAGAGATTACGGAAACGAAAATGAAATAGATAAAATTTATCGTTTATTTGAAGTGTAATAATAAATGAGGGGGACAAATTCTAATGGAAATACTCATAACCGGAGGAGCTGGATTCATCGGCAGTCATACTTGCGTGGAGCTCTTGAATGAGGGCTATGAAATTATTGTGGTTGATAATTTTTCTAATAGTAAACCAGAATCATTAAAACGAGTTTCAAAACTAACAGGAAAACTGATCAAGTTTTACCAGATCGACCTTTTAAAGCAAGATCTTTTAGAAAAGGTGTTTCAGGACAACCAAATTGAAGCCGTTATCCATTTTGCTGGACTGAAAGCAGTAGGAGAATCGGTTAATTTTCCTTTAAAATATTATGAAAACAATATTACATCTACAATTATCCTCTGTGAACTTATGCAAAAATACAAGGTGAAAAAACTTGTATTTAGTTCATCTGCTACTGTTTATGGAATGCCGGAAAAGGTACCTATATCAGAAGGATCTCCTTTAAAAGCATTAAATCCATACGGAAGGACTAAATTAATGATTGAAGAAATTCTTCAAGATTTATATTTTTCCGATACGGAATGGAGAATTTCTATTCTTAGATATTTTAACCCAATCGGCGCGCATGAAAGTGGAGAGATAGGCGAAGATCCTAATGGAATTCCAAATAATCTAATGCCTTATATTACTAAAGTAGCCGTGGGACAATTAGAGGAGCTTCAGATTTATGGGAAAGATTATTCAACCATAGATGGTACAGGTGTTAGAGACTACATTCATGTTGTGGATCTTGCACAAGGTCATGTATTAGCACTTGATAAAATAAAAAAATCAACAGGAATCCATATTTTTAATCTTGGAACTGGAAAAGGCTATAGTGTGTTAGAAGTTGTATCAGCGTTTGAAACAGCAACTGGCGTGAAAATCCCCTTTAAAATTACTCAACCTAGGTCAGGAGATGCTGCCATTTGCTATGCGAATCCTTTAAAAGCAGAAAAAGAACTAAACTGGATTGCAAAAAAAACCATTCACGATATGTGTGAGGATTCTTGGAGATGGCAATCTCGTAATCCTAATGGGTATACAAAAAATGAAGAATTAAAAAATCCTTGCTTAATACAAAGCGAGGATTTTTTAATACCAAATAATTAGAAAAATGGTGAAAAGAATGAGGCGAGAAAAAAGAAAAAAGGAAACATTTAAAGATATTTTATTGCACGTCTACAAATTGGGCAATGAATCTGAAAATATGAATGTTTCTATTTTTATAGAAGAAATCAAACAACAATTAGTCATAAAAAATGGTAAATAATGAATTCCGGAAGTGAAAACATGAAGAGAACATTTGATTTACTCATTTCATTTATTTTATTTTTTATCCTTAGCCCAGTCGTGCTGATAATAGGAATATTAATAAAGTTTAATCTTGGGACACCTATTCTTTTTAAACAAATGAGACCCGGTCTAAATGGAAAGCCCTTTAACCTCTACAAATTTCGATCCATGAGTAATCAAAACGATGAATATGGAAGACCCCTACCTGATCATCAAAGATTAACTAGATTTGGAAAAATACTTAGAAAATTAAGTCTAGATGAATTACCTCAGTTAGTGAATGTTGTGAAAGGTGATCTTAGTTTGGTCGGACCACGTCCACTGTTAATGGAATACTTACCATTATATACGGAAGATCAAGCTAAACGTCATCATGTTCGTCCTGGTATTACTGGATGGGCGCAAGTAAATGGGAGAAATGCAATATCATGGGAAGAGAAATTTAAATTAGATGTTTGGTATGTGAATCATCAATCTTTTTCCCTAGATATCAAAATATTATTATTAACGATAGTAAAAGTGGTTAGGTCTGAAGGCGTAAATTCAGAGACAAATGTAACGATGACTTCTTTTAAGGGGTCAAGTTCTTTAAAAAATGAAAAATATTACAAATAATTCAACTTTATAAGGAGAGAAAAAATAATGAAAGATATAGTTATTTATGGTTCTGGAGGATTTGGGAGGGAAGTTTTAGAATTACTAAAGAATATTAATTCATTTAAGAAAGAATGGAATATACTGGGATTTTTAGATGATTTATCAGATACACATGGAAACTTGATAAACGGTTATCCTATTTTAGGTGGAGAGAATTGGTTAAAAGAATACATTTCTTCTATTAGTATAGTTATAGCAATTGGTAATCCTAGTAAAAGAAAAATAGTTAGTAAAAGACTACAGATGACAAATGTTAAATTTCCTAATCTTATCCATCCTAGCGTAATAATGTCGGATACAGTCAAGCTAGGTACAGGAAATATAATCTGTGCTGGTAACATAATTACTACAGATATCCAAATTGGAGATTTTACAGTCATTAATGTATCATCTACAGTCGGACATGATGTAATTATACAAAATTACGTTACTGTTTTACCGGGTTGTAATATATCAGGTAATGTTTTTATAGGAGAATGCGCTGATGTAGGTACAAATTGTACCATTATTCCAAATGTAAAGGTCGGCTCATCCTCTATTATAGGTGCCGGTGCAACGATAATAAAAGATATCCCATCAAATTGTACTGCGGTTGGCTCACCTGCGAGACCTATAAAATTCCATGAAGTAATTTCATAGTGGAAAAAATTATGCAAAAGCTTTAAATTAAATCCGGATAATTATTTTTATTAAAATAAAATAATAGTGAAGGGGCATAGAATGATAAATACATCAATAAAAAAACGTATTTTACTTTCATCTCCCCATATGAGCGGAAATGAAGATAAGTATATTAAAGAAGCATTTGAGACAAATTGGATTGCCCCATTGGGTCCAAATCTTGATGCTTTTGAAAAAGATTTAGCAGAATATGTGGAAGTCAAAGAAGCAGTTGCAGTCAGCTCTGGAACAGCAGCGATTCATTTGGCTCTTTCTTTATTAGACGTAAAAAAAGGAGATACAGTTTTTTGCTCGAGTCTTACATTTGTGGCAACTGCAAATCCAATTCTTTATCTAAATGCTAAACCTATTTTCATTGATTCTGAACCAGAAACTTGGAATATGTCACCTAATGCTTTAGAAAGAGCATTAAGAGAAGCCTCTAATACCGGTAAACTTCCTAAAGCCGTCATTATTGTTAATCTATACGGTCAACCGGCAAAAATGGATGAACTAATAACAATTTGTAATCAGTACGAAGTTTCAATAATCGAAGACGCAGCAGAGTCACTGGGCGCCACATACAAAGGAAAAGCAAGTGGGACATTTGGGAAATTCGGAATTTACTCTTTCAACGGAAATAAAATCATTACAACATCAGGTGGTGGCGCGGTGATTTCTAACGATACCAATGCATTACAACATGCTCGCTTTTTAGCCACTCAAGCAAAAGATGATGCTCCTCATTATCAGCATAGTGAGGTTGGGTACAATTACCGGATGAGTAATATTCTTGCAGGGATTGGTAGAGGGCAATTAGAGGTTTTGGAGGATAGAATAAAAGCCAGAAGAGCAGTTTATGATCTGTACTATCAAGAATTGGCTAATTTATCTGGATTAAAGTTTATGCCCGAATTAGAAAATACTAGATCAAATCGATGGTTGACGGCATTAACTATTAATGAAGGTGAATGTGGAATTTCGATAAAAAAATTACTGCAATCTCTGGAAGATGAAAATATTGAAGCAAGACATGTCTGGAAACCACTTCACCTACAACCACTTTTTCAGGGTAATGACTATTACTCTCATGATAGAGAATCTAATGTTTCTGAACATTTATTTTTTTCTGGAATCTGTTTGCCATCTGGGTCAAGTATGACTCGAGACGATCAAATGAGAGTCATCCATTCAATAAAAAATGCAATAAATGGATGAATTACACCCTGCTATCCATCAGGAATCCAGCTGAAAATGGGTAAAAAAGAACGAAGAGGTAATCAAATGATTGGAAAAAACATTGCAGAATTGCGTAAGAAAAGAGGGTATACCTTATCTGAACTTGCTGAACAGGCAAAAATATCCAAATCGTATCTCAGTAATATAGAACGTAACCTTAACCGAAATCCCTCAGTACAAGTAATGGAGAAAATTGCAAATGTATTGAATGTGGATTTAGTTTCGCTTATTAAAGAAAAAGTCACAAATGATGCACCCTGCTATTTAGAAAAAGAATGGATTGACTTTGTGCATGAGTTAAAGAGAAATGGGATTGAAAAAGATCAGATTCAACAATATAAACCATTAATTGAATTTATAAAATGGCAAAATAAGAGGGATTAAATCTATGATTGTAAATCAAATACCGAAAGTAATTCATTACTGTTGGTTTGGTAGAAAAGACAAGCCTGATATTGTAAAGAAATGCATGGAAAGTTGGAGTATACATCTTTCAGAATATGAAATTATTGAATGGAATGAAGATAACTTTAAGTTAAATATAAATGCTTATGTTCAAGAAGCATATGAGGCTGAAAAATTTGCTTTTGTCAGTGATTATGTTCGTGTTTATGCATTATTTCATATCGGTGGTATTTACTTGGATACTGACGTAGAAGTTTTTAAACCTCTCGATGATTTACTTTACCATGAATCATTTTGGGGATTTGAACAAGAAAATTATATTGCGACCAGTACAATTGGTGCAACAAAAGGAAATAAGCTAATAAAAAGATTTCTTGATTCATATGAGAAGAAAAGTTTTATAAAAGAAGATCATAGTTTAGATCAATTAACAAATGTAGCAATTGTCACAAAATTATTAGAAGAACTAGGTTTAATAAAAAATGGAGAGTATCAAGAAATTGAAAATATTGGAGTGTTTTATCCACAAACCTATTTTTCACCCTATGACTATATTAATTGTCGGAAATTTATCACTGATGAGACATATGTAATGCATCATTTTTATAAAAGCTGGCTTCCTGCAAGCATAAAATTCAAGAGTCAATTTAAGAAAATATTATCCCATATCATAGGTGGTGATAATATAGCTAAACTAAGAAGCGTATATCAAAAAGAATAAACTTTTTTAACGATACAACTCAAATTGTTTTTAAGTGGAGGTTGTAATGATTCCAAAAGTCAGTGTAATAGTTCCTGTTTTTAATAACGAAAAATATATATCAAAATGTATAGAAAGTATTCTTTCACAAAGTTATAGGAATATTGAAGTAGTAATTGTGAACGATGGCTCAACTGATAAAAGTGAGAAGGTTATAAAAACCTATAGAGAAAAAGATGAGCGAATTCTTTATTTATCACAAATTAACAGTGGACCTTCTGAGGCTCGTAATAAAGGGATTGTAAATTCTACAGGTGATTATTTAGTTTTTATTGATTCGGATGATACGGTTGATAAATATTATATTGAATATTTATTAACTACCATGATTAATTCTAAAGTCGACTTAGTGTGTTGTGGATATAAAGACTATTCTAAATATGGAATAATCGATCACACGGATTTTAATATGGAAGGTAATATTCCATTTAATGAATTATTAGCTATGATTTGTGGGGGTACAGGCGGTGTACTTTGGAGTAAAATATTCAAAAAAGAAATAATAAACAAAAATGATTTAAGACTAAATAATAACATTTATATGTCTGAAGATCTTATATTTACTCTAGAATATGTAATACACTCTAGGTCATTTAAATCTATAAAAAAATATTTATATAATTATAATAGACTGAATGAAAGTAGCATAAGTGCAAATATTTCAATAGATCATCTTGAAAACAGCATTTCTGTTTGTGAAAATATTGAAAAAATACTTAGTCGTGTTAGTTATGATAATAAAAAAATAAACAATATAGTAACTGAAAGAACATTAAATGCCGTATTAAATACTGCTGATTATCTAATGTTAAATGCAAATGAAAAAAGAAAGGTTCCTATATTAAGGAAAGTTTTAGATATTCCTTATATTAAAAAATATAAATATCAATTTTCAACTAGAAAAGTTCTTTATAAACCGTATATTTTCTTTTTGAAAAAAGATTTGTTAATATGTTTTTTTATTTATGGAGTGTTATTGAATAAAATGAAATACTTCAAATATGAATTTATTGGTGGAGATTTAAGTGAAAAAAGTCTTAGTTGATATTTATTTACAATTCAATTTAGGAGATGATTTATTTTTAGACATACTGGCCAAGAAATATCCTGAGACAGAATTTACAATTAATTATCTCGGAAAAAATTACGACAAATTTATTAAACAGTATCCAAATATCAAAAGAAGACAGTACAATTTATTTAAAAAAATTGGTCAGCGTTTGAAACTTATAAATTATATAAATAACTATAATAAACTAGCTGATGAGTATGATGCTCTAATATTTATAGGTGGATCAATCTTTAGAGAAGAAGAATATCACGATACTTTGTATAAAGAAAGAATACAAATGGTCCATGAATTTAAACAAAAACAAAAATCTGTATTTGTTATAGGGTCTAATTTTGGACCATATATTACTGAAAAATTCCTAAATGACTATATAGCTTTTTTTAAATTGTGTGATGATGTTTGTTTTAGAGATACGTTTTCTTATAATTTGTTTAAAGGTTTCCCTAATGTTAGATATGCCCCAGATATTGTTTTTCAAATGGATTTATCCTCTTTCTTAATTAAAGTTAGTAAAAAAAGAGTAGGTTTTTCAATTATTGACGTTAGGCATAAGCATGGATTATCGAATTATTACAATGAATATATAAAAAGTACGGTTAAATCGATAGAAATGTTTATGGAAGAAGGATATGAATGTACTCTTATGTCCTTTTGCGAGCATGAAGGAGATTTAAAAGTTATTAAGACAATAAAATCAAATATTTCTTCGGAATTAAGAAAAAACATATCTGTTTATAGTTATGAGGGGAATATCGAAGAAGCTCTCAAGTTAATAAGTACCTTTAATATATTTATTGCTGCACGTTTTCATGCTAATATATTAGGCTTATTATCTAAGACTGGATTAGTACCTATAATATATAGCCAAAAAACTGAAAATATGTTGCGAGATATTAATTTTGATAATATTTTAGTGAGCATGGATGAACTTCATTTACAATATGATGAAAATACAATTAAGAAGGTTATAAATAACACAAATGATTTAAATATTATTTCCAAAGAATCGGAACGGCATTTTGAAAAATTAGGTACCTTTGTCAAATCAAAAATTGCTACTTAATTCCCTAATCTAATTTTAATTAAAGTGAGTGAAAATATGAAAAAAAAAAGAGTTTTGTTTGTAATAGATTCATTAGATTGTGCAGGTGCTGAAAAGAGTTTAATTTCATTATTGTCTGCTTTTGATTATGAGATATACTCAGTAGATTTAAGACTTTTTGCACATGGACACATACTAGAAGAATTAGTTCCAAATGAAGTGAATATCTTAAAACCTTTGGAATACACCGAATTTTCTAAAATGAGTCTTAAAAAAGCATGCATTTATTCAATTAGGAAATTCAATGTGAAATCTCTATTATCCAGATTTACTTATTCGCTTAAGATCAGGGTACGTAAATACAATCATTCTCAAAAGGCAAGGATTTTTTGGGAGAACATTTCAAAGGTTATTGAAGAAGATTCAACTAACTACGATATTGCAATAAGTTATGCGCAAGGCATTCCTACTTTTTATGTTGCAGAGAAAATAAAAGCAACCAAAAAATTCGCATGGGTAAATGTAAGTAACCGGTTGGATGAAGTGGAAAAGGAATTTCATCAAAGATATTATGACCAATTTGATAAAATAGTGGCTGTATCTGAATCGACAAAAGAAATATTTATTGAAACATTTAATCAATATACAGCTATAACTAAAGTTATTTATGATATTAATAATGCAGATTCAATAATGAAAATGTCAGGTGTTGGAAAAAGTTATAACGATAATTTTAAGGGAATCCGGATACTTACTATAGGAAGACTTGATCAGAATAAGGGGTACGATATTGCTCTAGCGGCTTGCAAAATGCTTAAAGAAAGTGGGGTGAAATTTAGGTGGTATTCTCTAGGAAAAGGTATTTTAAAGGAAGAAATAGAAGAACAAATTAGAACAGCTGGGTTAACAGAAGATTTTATTTTATTAGGTGTTGAAGCAAATCCATATCCTTTCATTAAAGATTCTGATATATATGTCCAAACTTCTAGGCATGAAGGGTTCGGGTTAGCTATTGCAGAAGCAAGAATGTTAAATATTCCAGTGGTTACAACTAGCTTTGACGCAGTTTACAATCAAATG
Organism: Peribacillus sp. NPDC097295; assembly: GCF_044761665.1. Taxonomy (NCBI): domain Bacteria; kingdom Bacillati; phylum Bacillota; class Bacilli; order Caryophanales; family Bacillaceae; genus Peribacillus; species Peribacillus sp. NPDC097295. Next base: position 88,854 of record NZ_JBIWCW010000009.1, on the reverse strand, counting down.
GTAAATAAGAAAAATGGCTTGGTAGTGGATATGAACGCAGAAGCTGTATGTGAAGGAATAGTAACATTAATAAACGATTTGGAATTAAGAAGTGAGATTAAAGAATATTTAAAAAAGGAGAAAAAAGGGAATGTAGAAGAGTTAGAAAAAATCTATCAACTAATTAACGACTAACGGGGAAAGAGGTGTAAAGTTGAAAAAGAAGATAGTTTTCATGTTAATAAATATGAATATAGGCGGAACAGAAAAAGCACTATTAAATATGGTTTCAGAGCTTTCTAAAAATAATTATGCTATTACTATTTTGATGTTGGAGAAATATGGCGACTTTATAAAATTTATTCCTAATGGAGTTAGAGTTGAATACGTAAAAGAATATAAAGATATAGAATATTTAATGAATAAACCACTTCATATAATTGCGTTAGATTATATGAAGAAGGGACGTATTATTAAATCGTTTATAATGATATTTTTTTATTTTATATCTAAGGTTATGAAAGAAAGAAGTTTATTTTATAAATATATTTTAAGAGATTTTGTAATAGTAAATGAAGAATATGATATAGCTGTAGCATATGCAGGTCCTATGGAGTTCATAAGCTATTTTGTTTTAAATAACATTAAAGCTAAAAAAAAATTACAATGGATTCATTTTGATATAAATCATATAAGCTTTAATAGGTTCTTTGCAAGTAAGTTCTATAAAAAGTTCGATGGAATTTTCGTTGTATCTAAAGAAGGCAAGAAGCATTTATTAAATATACTTCCTTTCTTAGAAGAAAAAACAAAGGTTTTTTTAAATATTATTTCACCAGAGTTAATTAAATCCCAAGCTGAAATGGGAAGAGGGTTTAATGACGAATTTGATGGGATAAAAATCTTAACAGTTGGTAGGCTTAATATTGAAAAAGGACAAGATATAGCAATTCAATCTTTAACCAAATTAATACAAAATGGTTATAAAGCAAGATGGTATTGTGTTGGAGAAGGTAATTCAAGAGTGAATTATGAAAAACAAATACAAAGAAATAACTTAAATGATCATTTTATTCTTTTAGGCGCCGATCCAAATCCCTATCCATATATAAAAAATTGCGATATTTACGTTCAACCATCTAGACATGAAGGTTATTGCATTACTCTTGCTGAAGCAAGATGCTTGAATAAACCTATAATTACTACAAATTTTACCGGAGCAAAGGAACAAATAAAAAATGGAGTAACAGGTCTAATAGTAAAATGTGATGAAGATGAAATTTATCAAGCTATTGTAAAATTAATAAACAACAAAACTATATGTAAACACTTCACTAATAATTTGGCAGCAGAATCGAATGATACGAAAAATGGGATGAAGCAAATAGTGAATATTTAACTATAATGTTCTGATTCGAATTTTTTATATAGGATGGAAGGTTATACTATGAAAAATCAGCTAAAGGCAGGTGCAAGTTTATCTTATGTTGCACTCTGCATTAACATTTTTATCTCAATAATGTATACCCCAGTAATGTTAAATTTACTTGGTCAATCAGAATATGGCTTATATAGTTTAGCTAGTTCAGCAGCAGGATTTGTTGGGATTTTAAACTTTGGTTTAGGCAATGCAGTAATAAGATATACAGCTAAATATAAAGCATTAAATGATGAAAAAGGATGCTCTAATTTATATGGCTTATTTATAAAGATTTACTTAACTTTGGGGTTAATTGCCTTAGTCTTGGGGATTCTTTTAATCTTAAATACAGATTTGTTTTTTTCTAGCTCATTAAATATAGAAGAGATTCACAAACTTAAATTACTGATGAGTATAATGGTTTTTAATATCTCTACAGGAATTGGGCTAGGCGTGTTCAGTGTAATAGTTTTGGCTCATGAAAAGTTTATCTTTCAAAAAATAATTGTGATTGTTTCATCTATAATAAACCCACTTCTTATATTGCCCTTGCTATTAATGGGTTATGGATCCATAGCTATGGCAATTGTGACGACATTCTTAAATTTTTTGTTTATAGCTCTTAACATTCATTATTGTTTTAAAACTTTGAAAATAAAAATATCATTTGGTAAATTTGATTCCAAATTACTCAAAGAGATTATTATTTTTTCTTCATATATTTTTTTGAATTTAGTCATCAGTCAACTATATACATCAACCGACCAAGTAATCCTTGGGATTTATAGCGGTACTGTTGCTGTATCTGTTTATGCTATTGGGGCTTCTTTTACTGGTTATTTCTCAGGCTTTTCTTCGGCAATATCAAATGTATTTTTATCTCGTGTTTCTGGAATGGTAATTAAGGGGGCATCTAATAATGAATTGTCTAATCTATTTATTAGGATAGGTAGAGTGCAATATATAATTATATCTTTTGCTTTAAGCGGGTTTATTGTTTTTGGACAAGAATTTATCAATTTATGGGTTGGTAAAGAGTATCAGGTTTCTTATATTATTGCTCTTATTATTTTGGTGCCTATGATCGTTTCACTTATTCAAGGGATGGGAGGGGTGATACTTCAAGCCAAAAATATGCAAGGTTTTAAATCAATAGTTAACATTTTTATTGCAGTTTTAAATGTAATTATTAGTATTATCTTTGTTCAATTTTGGGGAGTAATCGGTTGTGCTATTGCCACAGCAATATCGTTTACTTTAGGGAATATAATAATAATAAATTTTTATTACTGGAAAAAAATCAAATTAAATATACCAAAGTTTTGGGGGAATATCCTTTTTATGAGTTTCCCATTAGTATTAAGTATAATTTATGGGGCGACTATTAATAAAGTACTAATAGCAAATTTATGGTTAGTTTTAGTTGGTAAAATTATTTTATTTTCTATTCTATATTTTTTGTTTATGTGGTTTACAGCAATGAATAATTATGAAAAAAATTTATTCATTCTACCAGCAAAAAGTTTTTATCAAAAGTTTAGGTTAAGAATTAAGAATCAAGTTACTTAAATAAATCTGAAATCTCCATAATAGAATTCCATTAATTGGTTATCTTCTTGACAATCACTTGATTTAGTTCAATCTCTAGTAAAAATGTAATTTGAGGCTATAATTTTTAAAGAGTTAATAAGTAATGGAGTTAGTATAGTCTCATGGACACACTTTAGTTAAATCCTTACAATGATTTTTGAGAGGATGTGTTCGGCTTGGAACGTAAGCATATAGGCAGGAAATATAATAATGAGTTCAAGAATATCATTGTGGATCCTTATCACTCGGGTAATTCAATAAGAGAATTAAGTGGCGAATATGCGTATCTGACGTAACGATTTATAAGTGATTTAAAGAATTTACCCCTATTGATTTAGGGAATGAGTCCATGACTCCGATAGAACTTGGCCCCATACAGAAAGAAAACCTTCGGTTAAAGCAGGAAATTAAAATCTTAAATAAGGCTATAGCCATATTCGCCAAAGAGTAACCGAGACAGATCTTACCGAACTTATCTAGGAACACAAAAACCAATATCCCGTAAAGAAAAAGTGTGAAGTATAAAAATCCCAAGAAGCAGTCATTATCAGTCTCTTCAACTTGTCGTATCCAATCACGAACAGAGAAACAATGAACTAACGAAAGAAATTCATTTCATCTTGTTTACTTTGAAAGCAAGGGTCGCTATGGTGCTCCCAAGATACATGAAATCTTAGTATCCAAAGGCTTTAGCCTAAGTCTAAAGCGTATTCAGCGCTTAATGAGTAAGATAGAGATCCGTTCAATCACTAAGAAAAAATACAGTCCTTATCGATCTAAAGAAAAGGTAATACAATTAGAGAATTTGTTCGAACGAAATTTTACCACCCAACTATTAATGAGAAATGGGCAGCCGGTATTACGTATATTCATACGTTTAAAGACGGATGGTGTTATTTAGCTTCTTGTATTGGATCTTCATTCTAGAAACTAGTAGGCTATTAATTTTCCTGTTCTATGACGACTGTGATGACTGAACTGGTTATTCAAGCTTTTAATCACGCACACACTTCACAAAATCCCGCGGAGGGCTTAGTTCTTCATAACGGATCTTGGCTCACAATATATAAGTGGTGAGTTTACTCAACATATTAAAATCATCATATTAAGCAATCCTTTAGCAAGAAAAAGTGCCCGTATGATAATACCTGTATCGAAATCCTTTCATGCAATATTAAAAGAAGTAGAAGTGAACCACGTTCAATATCAAGACTACCAAACGGCAAAATTAGCGATGTTCCAATTTATTGAGGGATGGTATAACAGAAAAAGGATTCATTGTAGTTTTATACCAAACCCCACAAGCGATTGAAGATCAAATTAGGAATACAGCTTAAGATTTAACTTTTGTGTGTCCAAAATATTGACTCAAATCCACTGCTTAAATCTCAAATAAAGAGTATAAAAGTTTTAATTTGAAATTACCCCATACGTTCTAAACTCAGCCAAAACCCCTACATACTCCCAGGTAACTCCCCCGTCATTAGATTTTCCTGTTGTATGGTTAGGTGCTACAATTCCTGATGTTCCTGCCATTGTAGCTTTATAGACTTTGTTATCTGAATGAACAAAAGTATTAATGACGTATGCTTTATGAGCTGTCCATGGATTGGTATTGGCATATCCAGATTTAACACATATCCAACCGAGAAATCCGCCAGCAATAATATTTTTGTTTTCTACTTTTTGACCAACCACAAATATCCCTGATGTAGGTAGTACTGAACTCCTAGATACGTATACTGGAGTATAGACTTCTATGCTTCCATAGGCTGGGGTAGGGAACCCACTAAACCCTTCAAAAGTGGTGTTGTTAATTATTGCAGAGTTGGTATAAATGTTAGGATTTGTGCTGAAAAATAATCGAAAGTTAGAAATGTCCGAGACTCGTATTTTAGAGTCTACTATATTAACGTTTTTATAATTATTAATATCGAAGTTGCTATCTGTGTTGTAATACTTAATTATTGTAGTAACTGACTTTGATTGGTGTATTAATTCGGTGTCGATGATATCTAATTCATATTTTCTTGGGACAATACCTTCTAGATAACTAGTAATTTTTATATTGTCGCTAATACCCATTAAATAAGCACCAGTATAGTTTGGTGTAAAGTTAATTTTACAGTTGTTGAACGTTGTTTTTCCAGTAATAGCTCCTATTGTTGTGTTGTTAATATATGGACCACCCATTATCACCATACTATCTTGGAAAAGACAATTATTGAATAATATGCTGTGTGAAAGAGTTGCATCAACGATTTGGGCAGTAACCGAACAGTTATAAAACTCAGAGTTTTGGAATTCAATGTCATTTGCTAGATTATTTGAATTGAAAGAAACTGATCTAAACACGTTGTCACATATATAACTCGTAGAATCTTTTGGTTTCATCACCGAAACCCTATAATGTGAGCCATAATTGAAATCTTCAAACGTATTACCTGTACACCTTTTTATATTATCAATCGTTATATTGGTGTACCCCGTATATGAGGACCCTGTGTAGCTTTTAAGATTATTTCCTATAAACTCAACGTTACCTGAGGAACTTAAGGCGTCTATATTTAGTATATTATTAATAAGTCTAACCCTAGTTTTAGCCCTTGTTGCTGTAACTGTCATTGCTGTCGAGTTGACGGTATTGTTAATGAAAAGAATATCTCTTTCTTGTGTAGCAACAGAATTGGTTATCTGTAATCCACTACTCTCATAGAACACGTTGCCATCTATAATCATGTTAGCGTTATTGTATACAATAACACCACCAATTTCACTAACTATATTACCTACTATTCTACCGTGATAAACTCCCATCAGTATTCCATTAAACCCTGAGAATATATGGTTATTCTCTATTATTGCATAGTTACTGTAGCTGTCTTCAAAGTTTATGGCGTATCTAGTCGAATCAGGGAATAAGGGTATGTTTAACCCTGAATCCATTCCGTTGTGGTAAATCTTATTATAAGATATATAGGTGAAATCTGCTCCGCCACTTATACCACCTCTATGATTATCGTGCACAGTACACCCGTAAATGGTAACACGATGTGCCTGAGGTTTTGTTATAGAATATGAAATCTCAATGTTGGCAAGACCTATTGCTTCATTAATAAATTGTAATCTTATATAAGCAGTGTCATGAGGTACTGTTACGATTTGTAGATAAACCGCTTTCTTTCTAGCTATTACTACATCTTTTGAATTGTAAAAGATGTATTCAAATGTCCTGTTTGCAATAAGGGGTATCCGTGTATAACCACCACTAGTTCTCATTTGCAGCTGTGTATGTTCTCCTTGTATGATTGGAAATTTATTAGATAGATAAGCTCCTGCGAGGGTTTGTACAATTTTACCTTTTGAATCAACATATCCGGGATATGCTTTAATGTCTGAGGGATTTAGATTCCATTTTCCTGTTTTGGTAGGATAAGATCCTATTATTATTCCATCTCCCATAAACATCGAAACATCTATATGTTTAATAGAAATGAAATGTGCACCAGATTCTATTTTAATGCCATAGGTTTGTTCCATTCCTTTTTCAGAATTAAAACCATTTCCCCCATCAGAAAAGCTTCTATTAGGGATATCACCCACTATTATTCCGTTTAACACTTGAGCATATGAAACATTATCGATTCGAATTAATTCTCCACTTAACTTCCATGCTGGCGTTGTTAATGGTGATTTATCATAAGGGTTTTTATTAATTGAGTCGTACATAACCTCGAAGGTAGACCCGTTTAAATCTAGAGTTTGGTTACTGAATAAATTTATGGGGGTGTTTACCATTGCGTAAATTTCAGATGCCCCACTAAGGTTGGTATAACAAAAACTATATGTGCCGATAGGAACAACAATTCTTGTTAATCCATTATCATTCGCATACTTAAGAGCTTGATTAAATCCAAGAATGTTATTGTATGCGATTTTCCATTGTTCTGCTGTGTAAGGAGGTTTTCCAAAAGATCCTTGAGTAATCCCCCACCTTAGAAGCTCAATTACGTAAAAGGATTGGTTTTTGCTAATCATTGTATCTTCGACAGAGGTCCAATTTACATCATGAAATTCTATAATATCACCATCTGAAGGTGTTGTTGTGGAGCCAGATGAGGTCATTATCTTACTACCGGTACTTTTAATTAATCTATTTGAGTCATTACTTGCAGTGTGGTCAACCTCAAATTTATTACTTTCAAAATTTTTTGTTTCCTTAGGGATATTAAAACCGGTTATAATCAATAATCCATTCAAAGTTTTCGGATCATTTTGTCCGGATAAAATTTTTATTAATCCTGACGCAGTTAATATTTCATTTGCTGCACTATCAATACCTATTTCAACCAATAGTTTTCTTAAATCGGTATCCTCAAATATTACAATTCTATTTCCATCACTCTTAATGATATCATTCGGTGACCCATTCTCAGAAGAACCTTTGCTACTAACAATATTTATTAATTTATTTCCTGTTTTGGAAGTACCAATGAATAACTCTTTAGTGTCCATACAGTAACCAAACTCACCAACATCTAATGTTGGTAAATCTTCTTTTAAACCTTTCCGAACTTTGATTTTGTGTGACATTAAATTATTCCTCCATTAATAAAATTGCTGTTATCAATACTTGAATCAAAAATATCTACAATATCGTTATTCGTTATTGTTAATTTCTGTTTGCAGTTTTGCGGTCTACTTGGAATCCATCAAATTTTTCACTAAAATCATAATAATTAGTCGAGTCTTCTATAAGATTATAATATGTAAAAAGGTACAAATTGTAAGGGCATATACCCTTGTAATATCTATCATTTTTCACATTTTCGGGTGAGGAAGGGGGTTGCTGTTATTTTTTGAATTAAAATGGTTCTTCTATGATTTTTGGTGATGGACTTTTGGGGTAATTATAGTAATACATCATTACCGCAGGAGGCGTTGAAAGTGGAATTCCAAAATCTTTATAAAAATTGTACTGTCTTGAACTGTACCACAACTATGAAACTAAAGAAGAGTTAAAAGATATTGTTATTAATATTTTTTACTTATCGAAAGCTCCTTGGGTTAATCTTGAAAATATTATTTTAGGTTTTCCTGATGGTGATGTTGTCATCCTTTTGAGAGGTAATTTATAGTTAGTAGTCCCTTGCTCATCGAGTAGGGTATTTGTTTTGCTTATAGATGAAAAAACATAATTAAAGCATTCAATAAATCCCTGTAAATACTAATTTTTTAATAGATAGTAAGTTCTTGATAGAGTACAATATAAAGTGGAGGTGCGCTTTATATGGAACGTAAAAAAAGACTTGGCGAACTAGATGCTTTAAGGGGATTGGCTGCGTTAGCAGTAGTACTATATCATTACACTACATTCTATGATGATTCATTTGGACACAAGGAAAATCTTTTATTTAATTTTAAATACGGGTACTTCGGAGTACATCTATTTTTCATTATCAGTGGCTTTGTGATTTACATGACATTGACCAAAACAAAAAACATTAAGGAATTTGCTATAAAGCGTGCCATAAGACTATACCCTGCATATATAGTAGCAGCAACCTTAACGTTCATCATTACCTCTTTATACGTTTTGGAGAGTCTGAAAGTTAGTACAAATATCTTCTTAATTAATATAACAATGTTTCAAGGAGTATTACCTATAGGAATAAAAAATGTGGATGGGTCTTATTGGAGTCTTGGTATTGAGATAACCTTTTATATTATATGTTGTATATTATTTTCATTAAAACTAATCCAAAAACCAATTTTCTTATCAATATTGTTCTTGTCAGTTATTTATATCGTAAAAACACTTTATATTTATAACTTCCTTCATCCTTTAATTGGTGATCTTGGTATTGTAAACTATTCGAATCTTTTCATAGCTGGGATACTTTTCTATCAATTACGGAATGGGAAACATAAAATCATTCATATGCTTATTTTTTCAGCATTATTGTATCAGTTTTTGTTCCAAGGATTGCTTTCTGGAATAGCAGTTTCAATATCTTTCTTAGTTTTTTATGGAATCCTTTATGATAAATTGAAATTTTTAAATACAAGAATCTTGATATATTTTGGAACTATCTCTTATAGTTTGTATTTAGTCCACCAAAGTATCGGCTTTATTATAATTCATTTTTTAGAAGGAGCTGGTATCACAAATAGCTTTTTAGTTGTATTTATTCCTCTGTTAATTTCTATATTATTGGCATCGTTAATCACACACTTTATTGAAAAACCATTCCAAAGAACAATAAGAAATAGATCAGTATCGAATAAAAATAAAAAGCGTTCGTTAAAACAAGTTCCAAAAACTACCTAGACTAAAAGATACGGGCATTAAACCAAATCCTCTCCTTATAGTGGTTACTAATATTCAGTTTAATCAGCTAGAAAAGACACCTGAAATTAAACCCACTAGCAATAGGAGTTCCGTGTGGTGTAATTTTATCAATAGAATAATAGCCTTTATCTGTTCTGAAATCATTTAAATTTTTGGATAATAATTAAAAATATAAATTATGATATATATGTAAAGATGGACAAGTAGTAAGGGCAAAGCTCCCAAATTAATTGTATTATTTTTGACCCTGAAATTTGAATAAAGTATAGGGAAGTACTACGGGGTTCGTTAAGCCTATACTATTTCCTTTGTACAGTATAAAAGGAAGTATGAAAAGCCCGTAAAAAATCCATTCAGGATTTTAAAGGGCTTTTTCAATATGAAATTTCATTTTCAATTAACCAGGAACAAAAACCCTCACCCAACAACCATTAACAAGTTGAAACTCCCAATGTCCAGCAGCAGAGATTGCTGTTTCAAAGGTAACATTTTGATGATGTAAAACTTTAGGTGGTTCATATTTCAGTTTTACTTTGTCTTTCATATTAATTCCTCCTTTTATTTAGAACAAGTGCATGTCCCTTTGTCAAAATCGTATACGTTGATTATTTCTTTATTGCCTGCGTTATCGATGCTGTAATATTCCAAGGTGTGGGTATCTTCGGCGTAGACATCAAATGGTTTGGTATAGACTTGCCAAGTACCGCCGTTAATCCGATATAAGGTTTCTTTTACACCTGATTTATCGTCAGTTGCGGTGTAAGTAACGGTTAACGCGATGATATAGGTATTTTTATCGTTAAAAATAGGTGTCATTTTATTTTTTGTAACAGGCGGTAAGGTGTCAGGATCAATAACGGTTACAATTGCTGTATCCGTGAAGCCACCTTCAACAGTTGAAACAGTGATCGTGGCTTGACCTACGCCGACAGCATGAACAATACCATTTTTCACTGTCGCAACACTCGGATCGGAGGTAGACCAGCTAACATTTTGATTAGTGGCATTGGACGGATTTATCGTTGCTGTTAAGGTTTGGTCCGTAGCTCCAAGATTAAAATTCAGTGTTTTAGGGTCAAGTGATACGCTTAACACCGGCGCTGTTACAGTAACTGTTGCTGCATCTGTGAATCCGCCATCTTCTGTCGTAACGGTTATGATTGCTTTACCAGGTCCAACAGGATGGACAACACCATATTCTACAGTGGCTACACTTGAATCAGAAGTAGACCAAGTAACATTCTTGTTAGTGGCATTGGATGGAGCAACCGAAGCAGTTAATGTTGCATCTTTTCCACCAACAATTAGGTCAAGTGTGTCTGGATCAAGTGATATCCCAGTAACTGGAACACCGACAGTGATAGCTGCTGTATCAGTGAAGCCACCGTCTTCTGTCGTAACGGTAATTGTAGCCTTACCAGGACCAACAGGGTGCACGATTCCATTATTGACAGTTACGACACTTGGGTCGGAGGTAGACCAAGTTACATTTTTATTTGACGCGTTTGAAGGAGCAATCGTAGGTGCCAGCGTTATGTTTTTTCCTCCAACAGTTAGATCTAGAGATTTAGGGTAAAGTGATACGCCGGATACAGGAACCATGACAACAACAGTTGCTGTATCGGTAAATCCGCCATCTTCAGTCGTAACGGTAATCGTTGCCTTACCTGGTGCAACTGGATGGACTATACCATTTTCTACAGTTACCACACTTGGATCGGAAGTAGTCCAAGTAACATTTTTATTTGTAGCGTTGGATGGAGAAATCATAGTAGTTAACGTTGCATCTTTTCCACCAACAGTAAGATTGAGAGAATTAGGATCAACGGTTACTCCTGTCACCGGTACTGTTACATTGACTTTAGCTTTGTCTTGAAGTTTGCCATCTTCGGTTGAAACAGTAATCATAGCTGTTCCAGGTCCTACAGCTTGGACTATACCATTTTTCACTGTGGCAACACTTGGGGCAGAAGTAGTCCAGACGATATTTTTGTTAGTAGCGTTAGTTGGTGTAATTGTAGCTGTTAATGTTACATCTTTTCCACCGAGAGTCATGTCTACATTTTTCGGATTAAGTGATAAACTTTTAACAGGTACTAGTTTACTAGCACAAACGGTTATTAATGACCAATCGTAATGTCCATTTTTGGTATATACTTTTACTATGGCGACTCCAGGACTTACAGCGTGCACCACACCATCAGATATGGTAGCTACTTTTGGATTAAAAGATAACCAAGTAAGTTCCTGATTTGTCGCATTCTCTGGTTTAATTGATGCTTTTAATCTAGCATCTTCTCCATCAACAGTAAGAGTTACTATTTTCGGATTTAAAATGACAGATGAAACCGCGATAATCGGATCACTAACCGTCACAGTGGCTTTGTCTTTATAATTCCCATCCTGAGTTGTAACAGTAATAGTAGCCGTACCCGGTTTAACAGGATGCACAAGCCCACTACTTGAAACTGTAGCTACACTCGAATTAGATGAAATCCAGGTGACATTTTTGTTAGTTGCATTCGCTGGTTTAATTGTGGCATTGAGTGGAGTATCTTTATCATCGATGTTTAGCTTTAAGGAATTTGGATTTAAAGAAACACCTTTTACTTCAATATTTGGATTACTTACTATTACTGTGGATCTAGCTTTAAAGTTCCCATCTTTAGTTGTGACTGTAATCGTAGTGGACCCCACGCTTACAGAATGGACAACACCGCTTCCAGTTACCGTGGCTACCTTAGTATTCGAGGAAGACCAGGTCACCTGTTTATTTGTGGCATTAGAAGGTTTAATCGTTTCCGTAAGTTCGACATCTTTATCATTCACGTTCATTTTTAAAGTATCCGGATGTAAGGAAACACCCGCTACGGGTACAGATTTATTGCCTTTTCCACCTCCATTAGTCGCAGAGGCCTGCGAGTTACCGTTTAGATAAATAAAGAAAATCGTGAGCATTAAAATCGTGAGCGTCTTAAAATACCTTATAAACAACATAAAATCTTCCCCCAGTAAAGAATGTTTTATAAAAAACCTAACTATCTTTGGTATCCCCCTCCTATCAAAATATTTATTTATAAAGAATAAGTATGGAGATAACAGGATGAAGGTAATGGTATGTATTCCTCACTTACTCGATATATTTCATTTTATACAGAACTAAATACCCAACCTTTATATAGAATATCATTGTTCTTTATAAAGAACAATGATAATTATCGGGGTGAAATTCATTTCATATTATATTATTTCTTTATTATCATTTGGAACTTCAGTATTTTCTTTTTGCTGGCGTGTTTTCTTTGTTAACTTTCTACCTAAAAGTATTGATTTCTTTTCTATAAATCGGTAAGAAAGATTGGATATCACCAAACTTGCCAATAGCGATAAGATCCATATTCCAAAAATCGGTATTTTCCCATATAAAATATGAGTAAAAGTAAATAGGACAATACAATGATAGAGATAAAGACTGTAAGAAATTTCTCCTAATAATTTCATTGGTTTTAATGATAAAAACACAGAAAAACGTTTTGAACTAAATGAAAGTAATATAATTAAGGATGCACCTATGGATACAAACCAACTATCAAGTATTGTAGCTAAAAATGGGTCACGCCCACCAAAAATTATTGATAATGCAAAAGCGGGTTTTGCGAATAAGTAAAAAAATAGTCCAATTAATCCTAAAAAGATATTCATGTTTAATGGGAATTTTTTAATTTTCTCTACTAGATAAACTCTATGTTTAGCCAAAAGTGCCCCTATTATAAAAATAGATGTATAGTGGAGAGTATGGAAAAAATCATGACTAGGCTTTTCAAATAAAAGATACAATGTAAATCCTAGTGTTGTAAGGCCAATACCAAATAAAATATTGAATATCCAGTTTTTTCTAACGATTAGTAACATTAATAATGGGAAAATAATTGAGATTCGCATTTCGTGGACTAATGACCATAAAACTGGATTAAAATGAACATTAGGAAAATTATTCAGTAAAAACAGATGTTGTAATAAGAGCATAACGCTTGTATTACCATTCCAACTTTGGTTAAACCAAAGACTTAATTGATTAATTTCTCCACTGTAAAATATAGATGAACAAATAATAACTAATAGTAGTGAAGCATAATAAGGAAGATAGATTCTTAAAAATCTTTTAAATAAATAAGGAAAATAAGATATTTTGTTGTTTTTTTTATAAAAAGGCAACGATAACACAAAGCCACTTAGAACAAAGAACAGGGTTACTGCTTCACTACTTGCTACAAAAATACGTAAAGGACTAAACTCAATAAAATTAGTAACATTATTTTCGGGTATTAATAACATGAAATGGCCTAATAAGACTGTAAATGCAGCGATTCCTCTTAAAGAATCTAGTTCTGAATAACGTTTTTCCATTATACCCCTCCACAATCAATTTGTTCTTTATGAAGAACAACTCAATTATAAAATTAAGAATTTTAAAATACAATCTAAACTTCATATTTGATTGGTTAATTAGGTAAGAAAGGGTTATATGGTAAATAAAAAACACTTAATAAGTCGAAATTTTGTTCTTTAAAAAGAAATATTAATAATTTATAATAATTTTAGGAGTATTTAACTAACTAAAAAGCAGAATAGTAAATAAAAATTATTGTATCCGTTCGATATAGAAAGGAACTAGATATGAAAATAACCCATACGAAAATAGGGGAACATTTTATCCAGATAGAAAATGCTCCTGATACTATAGACGGAATGTTTCGTGATTTAGGAAGCTCAAATACAAATCCTGATCTTACCATAACCGTCCAGATGGAATTTGGGGAACCTTTTGTAGATTACGAGGTGAATGTTACTAATACGGCTGATAGAATTTACTTTCGAAGGTTGGATTACCTAGTAGAAGTAGATACAGATTATCAATTTGCCGAAATTTCCGCTTATAATGAGTTGGCTTTAAAGCATGCGTTCATAAATTTATATAGTTCATTCATTGTCTATCATGAATGGGGGCTGTTACTTCACTCTTCCTGTGTTATTGATAACGGAAAAGCTCATATTTTTGCAGGACATTCGGGTGCTGGAAAATCAACGGCTGCTAAACTATCATATCCCAGAAATCTTCTGTCTGACGAAGCGACCATTTTAAAAGTTACCCCTGATAAAGTAGAAGTTTTTAATTCACCTTTTCGAAGTGAACTACGATCAGAGGGAGAAGAGGGCTACTTACCATTAGGTAGTATACAAGTGTTACATCAGTCACTTACTAATCGAAGAAGTAAATTAGCGAAGTCGGACACGCTTTTAACTTTGATTGATAAAGTGTTTTATTGGTCCGATGATTCAGTGAACACTAAAGTTATTTTGGGCATGTTAACGATTGTTGCAAACCAGGTTCCCGCATATAATCTCTTTTTTCAAAAGGATAATACATTTTGGGAGTTGATTTCGTAATGGTTCAATATATACAATGTAATCATGTTGAAGCCACACAGCTTGATGGTGAGTGGGTTATTTTACATACGGACACATTCACAGTCACAAAATTAAACGGAATCGGAGGATATTGCTGGAATCTTCTAAGCCGAGCTCACACATTAGATTCTTTGATTGAGAAAATTATGGATCAATATGACACGACAAAAGCTGAATCTAAAAAGGACTTTGAAAATTACTTAACTGACTTATTACATCTTGGTTTAATTCAGCATGTTGTTTGATAATGAGACAGTAGACTTATTTAAAACTGTTCTGAAAAAAGAAGGGTCATTTCATCTACCTGCTCAAGGTAGCAGTATGTATCCCTTTATTAAAAGCGGTGATATCTGCCATTTTAATGAATGTAAGTTATCTCAATTGAAAAAGGGCGATATTGTTTTGTTTTATAGTGCAACAAAGCGATTGATTGCGCACCGTTATTATAAGGAGATACAGAGTAACCAACAGCGGCAATTCCTTTTCAAAGGAGACACGAACTTGGGCTTCGATCAGCCAGTACTTGGGGATCAAATTGTCGGTAAACTGCTTTATGTCCAAAAAAGGAATACGAAAATTTATGTTTCTAGTTTTCTAGCTAAAGCGTGGGGGGAGCTCATTATGTCTTTCCCGATGTTATCGATTGTTTTACGAAAGTACTTAGATTTTCAACAAAGAAAAAAGGGAGGACCTAATTAATGAATCCTTCATTGCTGCAAGTCTTATATGATTCGCATATAGAACTACCCATTGATTCAACTTACTATTGGAAGCTTCTTAACGAAATCGAAAAATCGAATAGTCACGCACAAACATATACTATTATGAAACAAGAAGGGAGGTTGGA
This sequence comes from Peribacillus sp. NPDC097295, assembly GCF_044761665.1. NCBI lineage: Bacteria > Bacillati > Bacillota > Bacilli > Caryophanales > Bacillaceae > Peribacillus > Peribacillus sp. NPDC097295. Next base: position 73,197 of record NZ_JBIWCW010000009.1, on the reverse strand, counting down.
GGCAACTCCGGCGTTCTTTCAGCAAAAACTAAAAGAAAAATATCAAAGTGTTATATTTCAAAATATCCTTTTTAAAAATCAGACAAATCGAATCCTACGTGAATTTGAAGAAAGAGGAATAGAAATCATTCCGTTAAAAGGGACTGGATTTGCCGAAAGACATTTCGGTCATCTTGGAGCACGTCCAACATCTGATATTGATTTGTTAATAAAGCCTACTGATATGAATCAAGCTATCGATATTGTTAAAAGCTTAGGTTACATAGAGGAGCGTAAACAAATTACTTTTCATTTTCATCGTTCTTACAACAAAGTCCTTCCTGGGTCCCCCATTCCCTTAACGGTCGAACTTCATTGGGATATTTTAAAGCAGAATACAGCAAGTTTTAGTATTGAAGAACTTTGGGAGGAATCCTCTTCACTCAATGGTTCTTTATATATTAAACAACTTTCTAATTATCATCTTTTTTATATGATTTGCCTTCACGGATGGCGGCATAATATGGAATCACTGAAGTATTTTATCGATATTATCCAACTGATTTTGAAATTGGATATCGATTATAAAAGATTGTTAGAAGATGCAAACCGCCACAAAACGAGAAAAAGAATAGTCCGGACGTTATCAATTGTGTATCATCAACTACCAATACTTCATTTAGTAAAGGAATTTCCTGAGGAAGTTCCGACTTCTTATGATCAACGAAACACTTCAATAAAAAAGTATGTAGATTTCATTGAGTATTCATTCTTTAGTTACGATTCCCCTAAACATAGCATGATTGAGCTTTACCATTGGCTACATCCCAAATATTGAAAAGGGTAAAAAATAAATTCTTGGCACTACATCCACGAACATAAATTAACTCGACCACCTCATAGACAAACTTAGCTAGCTATTTAATGAAATGATGATTTCAAAAAGGAGAATTTCATAAACGGATAAATTGATTGAACATACACTTATAGGTACTATACCAAATTATTATTTCCCTGTTTTTCAGTGAAATTAAAGAAAAATAATCCAAAATAATGTATAGTTAAAAAGAAGGGTTCGAACAAACATTCGTTTCCTATATGTAAGCTAACTTCTTAGAGGAACAGGGGAGAGAAAGTGAACGGAACAGCACATATGGCAATAGGAGCAACAGTTGGATTTTTAACGGCGAATACACTTCAGACCGATCCCACTACTACCTTATTTCTAGTCGGGGTAGGAGGAGTTTCAGGTCTTATGCCTGACATGGATATCGATGGTAAGTTGAGTAATAAAATTACTTTTTCTCACAAGTTCATTCGATCGTTGGCGCAGACGATTGGGGTTCTTATGATCATTTATAGTCTTTTGGCTAGTTCTGAAACGGAGAGATGGATTGGAGTAGGAGCAGGTATCGGCATTATTATCATTTCTACTTTTATAACCCAGAGGCATATGTTAACTCTTACGGGTCTTGGTATTTTAGGAGTAGGACTATCTTTAGAGATTAACTGGTTATGGCTGTTGGGAATTTTTATTATTTTTGCTTCTTTTACACCACACCGTAGTTATACCCATTCGATAGCGGGCATAGTTTTCTATGGAGTGATTGCCTTTCAATTCCAAGAAGCATTGGGGACTGCAGGGATATTCACTACTTGTATATTAGGTTACATAAGTCATTTGATTGCTGATATGAAGTTTTTACCTTTTAATAAGCGAGGCGTAAAGTTATTACTACCATTTTTCACTAAGGAATTCTAAGCGGAGCCGCAATGTTTCTATTAAAGAAATGTTGCGGCTTTTTTCATTTCTATCAAGTGTAATATATTTGTAAAGTCCCTGTGATGCGAATGATATAGTTTTTCTAGTATAGTAGGTTTAACGAATTGCAACGGGGGGTAAAATATTTTGTTAAAGAAGTTTTTTGTCGGATTGTCGTTATTTGCACTAATTGGATCAGGTTCTTTTGCTGGCCAAGCAGAAGCAGCTTCATACCATACAAAAGCAATCAAAACAGCTAAAACTGAATTAGGTACGAAATATAAGATGGGTGGTATGTCTTCTTCAGGTTTTGACTGTTCAGGTTTAGTGAAATATTCATATAACAAAGCTGGAAAGACATTACCACGAACAGCTGCTGACATTTATAAAAAGGGAAAGAAAGTAACAACCTTGAAAAAAGGGGACTTAATGTTTTTCTCACCAAATAAAGCGAAAAAACCAACCCATGTAGCAATCTACATAGGCGACAATAAATTCATACACTCTGCATCATCCAAAGGAGTTTCATACGCCAAAACGAATAATACCTATTGGAAACCACAATATATTGGGGCAAAACGTATATAAAAAAATGCATACTACATATGAACGATAAGAGGCTGAATGTAGCCTCTTTTTTGTGTTTGAAATTATAGGACAGTTCGTTTGTAGACTTATTTTATTATAAATCTGATATAATCAGGGGAAAAATCATAAAGAACACTATAAAATGCATATCAAATCATCCAAGCAAAATCCTTGAAAGTCAAAGAAGGTCAAGTTATAATACTATTTACAAGGTCAAAGTTAGTCAAAATCAAACTGTAAGTTGACTTAATTTAAAGGAGGAGTACTTATATGTTATGTGAAAAATGTCATGAAAACCAAGCGAATATCCAGGTTCATCTCCATATGAATGGGCAACAGCATAATGTTAACCTGTGCTCCACTTGTTATAAGGAAGAGCGAAATAAACTTGGTGCAGCCATGGAAGGCATGGATACAGGGAAATTCCAATTCGACGGATTTTCAAATTCATTCAATCCATTTAATAATAGCAACATTCCTCAACAAAAACCGGCTCAGGAAAACAAGGACGGAGGACTGCTTGATGAGTACGGACACAATCTGACCGATGCGGCAAAAGCAGGACTGATTGATCCGGTTATCGGAAGGAATGAAGAGATAAAAAGAGTCATTGAAGTGTTGAACAGACGTAATAAAAACAATCCTGTTTTAATCGGTGAGCCCGGTGTAGGTAAAACAGCCATTGCAGAAGGATTAGCTTTAGCGATTGTGGAAGGAAAAGTGCCTAAAAAATTACGGAATAAATTGGTCTATTCCCTTGATATGGCATCGCTAGTTACGAATACAGGAATCCGTGGTCAATTCGAGGAAAGGGTAAAGCAATTGATCGGTGAGCTACAAGAAAGAAAAAATATCATTTTATTCATTGATGAAATACACCAAATCGTTGGTGCTGGTTCAGCTGAAGGTTCAATGGATGCAGGGAACATTTTAAAACCAGCATTATCTCGCGGTGAACTTCAGCTTGTCGGAGCAACTACCCTTTCTGAATATCGGAAAATTGAAAAAGATGGCGCCCTTGAACGTAGATTCCAGCCTGTGCAGGTGGATGAGCCTACTACGGAAGAAGCTATAGTCATTTTACAAGGTTTGAAAGATAGCTACGAGGCATTTCATGGAGTAACTTACAGTGAGGAAGCGCTGAAAGCAGCCGTGGAACTTTCACACCGTTACATTCAAGATCGATTCCTTCCAGACAAAGCAATCGATTTAATGGACGAAGCAGGTTCAAGACAAAACTTGACGATTGAAGATAGTCAAGAACATGAAATTAAACAGCGCCTTGAACAAATCTACAAAGAAAAAGAAAAGGCACTAAAAGAAGAAGCTTACGAAAAAGCTGCTGAATTGCGAGATGAAGAAGAAAAGTTGGAAAAATCCTTGCATGCTGGAGCGACTTCCAATAAACCACTTGTCACTCAAGAAGATATTCAAAGGATTATCGAACAAAAAACTGGAATCCCTGTGGGCAAACTGCAGGAAGATGAACAAAACAAAATGATCCATCTACAAGAGGATTTAATGAAAAAAGTTATCGGCCAAGAAGAAGCGGTTAAAAAGGTTTCTAAAGCTGTAAGAAGAAGTCGTGCAGGTTTGAAATTCAAAAACCGTCCGACAGGTTCTTTCCTTTTTGTTGGACCAACAGGTGTGGGTAAAACAGAATTGGCTAAAACTCTAGCAGAAGAACTGTTTGGTGATAAGGAAGCGATGATTCGTTTAGATATGAGCGAATTCATGGAGAAACATAGTGTTTCTAAATTGATTGGTTCTCCTCCAGGTTATGTAGGCCATGAGGAAGCAGGTCAATTAACCGAGAAAGTACGTCGTAAACCTTACAGCATTATTTTATTGGATGAAATTGAGAAAGCCCACCCTGATGTCATGCATATGTTCTTGCAAATTCTAGAGGACGGCCGTCTAACTGATAGTCAAGGAAGGACTGTGACCTTTAAAGATACAGTCATTATCATGACAAGCAATGCCGGAGTTGGGGAAAAACAAAAAGTTATGGGATTCGGAACGAGTACAGCAGTGGAAGAAGCTTCAATCCTGCAAGCATTAGGTAGCTTCTTTAAACCGGAATTTTTAAATCGCTTTGACAGTATTATTGAATTCTCAGCACTGAAGAGAGAGGACCTATTACAAATTGTCGATATCATGATTCATGAGCTTGAAGTGACCCTAGCTGCCCAAGACTTATCATTAGTCGTTACTAATGAAGCGAAGCAAAAACTGATTGAATTGGGTTATCACCCAAAATTCGGTGCAAGACCTCTCCGACGTGTTATCCAAGAACAGCTGGAAGATGGTATTACCGATTACATTTTTGAACAGCCCGAAGTGAAAAATTTCAAGGCTGTTATTGAAGATGACCAATTGAAAATAATCAACTCACGATGATTGAAACTAGAAATGCCCCCAATACAGTATGCCTGTAATGGGGGCATTTCTTAATATTATTAATTAAAGAGTACTAGTTAAAATTAATTATTCGGTTTTGATAACTTCTACTATTAATAAGGTGCTTTTATTTTAATGGGGGGGGAATGACAGAGGCTTCAGAAATCAGTAATATTAGTAAGGACTTACTTCTTTAAAAGAGACTAATAAAATATAGTATTGGTAAATACTTTTGATGTTTGAGATCCATACGCTTGTGGAATTAAAAGGAAAGTACTTTTAATTAGGAACATTCATAAAAAGGTAAAATAGTATATAAAAAAAACGCATTCCTATTTCATAACAGGAATTTCATTGGAGGAGTGGCTTATTAAAGATTCACTTTCTTATTTTGAAGAGGAAAATACCAACCAAACACCAAAGGAAAATGAAATAGAAAATATGCTTGATTCCTTGCCAGTTGCAAAAATTGAGCCGATAAGCCCAAAGGAATTGGATAAACTTTATTATTATGACGGAGTTGATTTAGGAAACAATTTTCAACACGATAAAACAACATTTTGCCTTTGGGCCCCTTCTTCAACTGAAGCCAAGCTAGTTACCTATAAAAGCTGGGACGATTCAGAAGGAACTGAAATTGATATGCAGCGATCTGAGAAGGGGACGTGGACAAGTGAAGTATCCGGCAACCAAGATGGCTTAATTTATACATACAAAGTGAAAGTTGGCGATGTATGGAATGAAGCCGTGGATCCATATGTCCGTGCTGTCACAATCAATGGAGATAAAGGTGTCGTCGTTAATTTAGAAGATACTAATCCGCAAAAATGGACTGCTGAAAAACCACCGTTAGCCAAACCTGAGGACGCCATCATATATGAACTTCATATCCGCGATTTATCGATACATCCAGACAGTGGAATTCAGCATAAAGGAAAATATTTAGGAGTGACTGAAACAGGAACAAAAAGCCCTTATGGTATGAAAACAGGGATCGATCATATTAAGGATTTAGGTGTCACTCATGTACAATTCATCCCCATTTTTGATTTTGCAACAGTAGATGAAACAAATTTAATTGAGCCTCAATATAACTGGGGTTACGATCCTAAGAATTATAATGCACCAGAAGGCTCCTATTCGACTGACCCTTATGAACCTAAGCTAAGAATCAGAGAGTTAAAACAGATGATTCAATCCTTGCATGACCAAGGTTTACGGGTCATCATGGATGTGGTTTTCAACCATGTTTATACTGTCGATGACTCGAATTTTAATAAACTCGTTCCAAATTATTATTTCCGTTATAACGAAGATGGAACACTGTCTAACGGAACTGGTGTCGGAAACGATACAGCTTCCGAACATAAAATGATGCGTAAATTCATTGTCGATTCCGTGGTTTATTGGGCAAAAGAGTATCATATCGATGGTTTCCGATTCGATCTCATGGGCGTTCATGACGTGGAGACGATGAATGAAGTAGCAAAAGCTATTCATGAAATTGACCCGACCATCATTTTGTTAGGTGAAGGGTGGGATATGAATACACCACTTGAGGCTACAAAGAAGGCAAACCAAAAGAATGCGAATAAAATGCCGAGGGTTGCTCATTTTAATGACGCCATTCGGGATGGTTTGAAAGGTTTTGTTATGGAAAAGCATGATAAGGGCTTCGTTAATGGCAAACACGGGATGGAGGATATTATAAAAAAAGGTATCGCCGGAGGATTGAAGTATGAAGATCATATAGCTACGTACCAGACCCCCTCCCAGGTCATTAACTATGTGGAGGCCCATGATAATTACACTTTATGGGATAAACTTTTAATCACCAATCCTGAAGCGTCCGATGAAGAACGGAAACAGATGCATAAGTTGGCAACTTCCATAGTCTTACTGTCACAGGGTATCCCCATGATACATGCCGGTCAAGAATTCATGCGAACAAAAGATGGTGATGAAAATAGCTATCAATCATCCGATTGGGTTAATCGCCTGGATTGGAAACGAAGAGCAGAGTTCGACCAAGAAGTAGAATATGTAAAAGGATTAATTGCCCTACGGAAACAACATTCTGTATTTGGGCTTACCTCAGCTGAGGAGATTGAGCAACACTTAACATTTCTCGAAGCACCCGCAAATGTAATTGCCTATTCTTTAATGACAGAATCTTCACTTATTACCGTCATTCATAATGCGAACTGGCATTCCATCAATATTCCTTTACCTCAGCCTAAAAAGTGGTCTCTTTTAGCGAATGGAAAGAGAGCGGGTCTTGAAACAATACTTGAGATAGAGGGTAGTCATGTAAACGTCACACCATTAAGTTCATTCGTATTAAAAAGTGATATCAATTGATTGATTTCTCATAGAATACCAAAAGGAAGAACCTTCATTGTGTTCTTCTTTTTTATTATGATTCTGCTATCTGGACCTTTCATTGTACGTGGACCGCTTTTAAGTAAGTAACCTATGGAAAAACATTTTTCCTTGATTTTAACAAGTTTAATGGAATTTTAAGCAGGGTAAATTAGATTTATGAATGTATTAGGAGGAGTTTATTTTGCAAGAAAAAGTCCATATCAAAATTAATGGAGCCGAGACAGTTCTCGATGGCGGTCAAACAGTATTACAAATGCTTAATGAAAGTTCCATAGAGGTTCCAACTGTTTGTTATCACCCTAGTCTAGGGCCAATTGAAACATGTGATACATGTCTGGTTAGTGTGAACGGGGAACTTGTAAGATCCTGCTCAACTCAAATCAAAGATGGAGATGTTATTGATACGCTAGCATCTGATGTGAAGGAAGCACAGGTAATGGCTATGGATAAGATATTATATAACCATGAATTATACTGTACGGTTTGTGATTATAATAACGGCAGTTGTGAAATACATAATACCGTGAAGGAAATGAAAGTTAATCACCAAAGTGTACCATTTGATCAAAAACCATATGAAGTGGATTCATCTAATCCATTTTACCGCTATGACCCTGATCAATGCATACTCTGCGGTCGGTGTGTGGAAGCATGCCAAGATGTACAGGTAACGGAAACCTTGACGATAGATTGGGAAGCGAAAAGACCACGTGTCATTTGGGATAATAATGTTCCAATCAATGAATCTTCATGTGTATCATGTGGTCATTGTGCAACCGTTTGCCCTTGCAACGCAATGATGGAAAAAGGAATGGAAGGGGAAGCGGGCTTTTTAACAGGCATTGCTAAACAAACGCTTCGACCTATGATTGAAATCACGAAAAACGTTGAAACTGGATATGGCTCTATCCTTGCGATTTCTGATATGGAATCTGCCATGCGTGATGCTAGAATCAAAAAGACTAAGACTGTATGTACATATTGTGGCGTAGGATGTAGTTTCGATGTATGGACAAAAGATCGAAAAATCCTAAAAGTGGAACCACATGCAGAAGCACCTGCAAATGGTATTTCCACTTGTGTAAAAGGTAAATTCGGTTGGGATTTCGTGAATAGTGAAGAAAGGCTAACTAAACCTCTTATCAGAGAAGGAAATGCTTTCCGTGAAGCCGAATGGGAAGAAGCCTTAAATCTTATTAGCAAAAAGTTTACTGAAATCAAAAAAGAAAATGGACCGGATTCTTTAGCTTTCATTTCTTCTTCTAAGTGTACAAATGAAGAATCCTACTTGATGCAAAAATTGGCCAGGAGCGTCATTGGCACCAATAACATTGATAATTGTTCAAGATACTGTCAAAATCCAGCGACAGTGGGTCTATTCAGGACCGTTGGATATGGTGGAGATACAGGTGGAATCAAAGACATAGAGAAATCTGAACTGGTTTTGATTATTGGATCGAACACGTCTGAATCTCATCCTGTTCTATCGACTAGAGTCAAACGTTCACATAAACTCGGTAAACAAAAATTAATTGTTGCGGATATCAGAAAACATGAAATGGCGGAGCGCTCCGACTTATTCATTCAACCAGCACCAGGCTCAGATATCGTCTGGTTATCAGCTGTGTCCAAATATATCATTGATAAAGGCTGGACGGATGAAAAATTCATCCGGGAACGTGTTAATGGCATGGATGAATATATTAGAAGCCTTGAGCCTTATACAATGGATTACGCAGAAAAGGCTACTGGAGTAAGCAAACATGATCTTATTGTAATTGCAGAAGCGCTTCACGAAGCAAATACTGCGGTTTCCCTTTGGGCTATGGGCGTCACTCAACATATAGGCGGAAGTGATACAAGTACAGCCATTTCCAACCTAATGCTAATAACAGGCAACTATGGTAAACCAGGCACAGGAACGTATCCTTTACGTGGGCATAATAATGTGCAAGGCGCTAGTGACTTTGGTAGTACGCCGGATAAACTTCCAGGCTATGAATATGTCACGGATAAAAATGTAAGAGCTAAATATGAGAAAATATGGGGCACCTCAGTACCTGCTAAACCAGGTCTTAACAATCATGAAATGGTCGAGGGCATTCATGAAGGCACTTTGAAAGCCATGTATTTAAAAGGGGAAGATATGGGGTTGGTTGACTCCAATATCAATTATGTGCATGAAGCCTTTGAAAAGCTGGACTTTTTCGTCGTGCAAGATATCTTTTTATCAAAAACTGCAGAATTTGCAGATGTAGTCCTTCCAGCAAGCCCAAGTTTCGAAAAAGAAGGAACCTTCACCAATACAGAGCGTCGTATCCAAAGGTTGTATCAAGTCTTTGAACCACTTGGCGAATCTAATCCTGATTGGCAGATCATCATGGAAGTAGCGAATAGTTTAGGTGCCGGATGGAATTATGCTCACCCAGGTGAAATCATGGACGAGGCTGCTCGCTTATCACCAATTTATGCAGGCGTCAGCTATGAACGACTAGAAGGATACAATGGCCTGTTGCAGCTGATGGCCAAGATACTCCTCTTCTATTTACAGAAGACTTCCCATTCCCGGATGGAAGAGCCCGGTTGTTCCCTGTTGAATGGTCGGAACCAGTGGACTTTGGGGAGGAATATGATATCCATGTGAATAACGGCCGATTACTAGAACATTTCCATGAAGGCAATCTAACCTATAAATCGAAAGGCATCACATCCAAAACGCCAAGGGCATTTCTTGAAGTTTCACCTGAATTGGCAGAAGAAAGAGGTCTTGAAGACGGTACTCTAGTCCGTCTTTCATCTCCATACGGAAATGTGAAGGTACAATGTCTCATTACCGATCGAGTGAAAGGTAAAGAGGTCTACTTGCCAATGAATGATTCGGGAGACGGCGCCATCAACTTTTTGACCAGCAGCTATGCTGATAAAGACACAGATACACCGGCCTATAAAGAAGTACAGGCCAAGATGGAAGTGTTGAAAGCTAAAGGAGAAAATCCATTACCTAGCATCAACCATCGTAATGGGAATCCTCAGCCACAAATCGGAGTACAAGTTCAGAAAAAATGGGCCCGTGAAGATTATATTTTCCCTGGCGACCTCTTAAAAATAAAAAAGGAGGTGAGGAACCGTGGCTAAAGCGACCAAAGTAATCAATCGTATGGAACTAAGCGAAGAAGATGTTCGAAAAATTGAGTTCGAAGATATTGAAAAAACTCTCCTTCAAAATAAAGAAGTCATAAAAGAAACGTTTGAAGTCATGAAGGGCATGCAGGACCGTGGAATACTTTCCATGGTCAACAGCCTGCTAAAGGAAGGGGATAAAGTACTTGATATCCTGGTCAAAACGGCTGATACTCCTGAAACAGCCAATACGTTAAAAAATATACTTCTCATGCTTGGAACATTAGGGACACTAAATGTTAAACAACTTGAACCACTTATTTTGAAGGTGAATTCAGGAATAGCTAGGGTTGCTGAAATAGAAAAATCTGGTGAAAAACCTAGCTATCTTTCCATAGTACGTTCGTTAAATGATAAAGAAATAAAACAAGCTATGACATTATTGATGACCTTCTTAAAGGGAATGGGAGAAGACACAAGTGAGTTAGAACGAACCACTCAATTACCTGAAAATCAGCAATATCATAAAGAAAATGAACAGGCGAATATTCAAAGGCCGACAGCAAAGAAAGATTTCGGCTCAAGCATGCCCAGTAAAGGCGGAAGAGAATCGAGAAAAAGCAATAAATGGTTATGGATTGCAGCCGGGGCTTCCCTCATAACGATTCCGCTGATATCAATGAGAAATAAACAACCAAGAAACACGAATCAATAGCATTAAAAAGGGATCTTTTTGCTGAAGGTCCCTTTTTAATGGTTTCATTCCGACGAATCTACTTGTAGTTTGTCATTTTTAAACATAAAATAAGGGTAACCAATATTCTCAAGGAGTGTTGAAATGAAACTGAAATATACTGCTTTAACTCTAGGTATTTGTTCATCTTTATTACTTTCAGCCTGTTCTGAAGAAAAACATGTAGATGAAAAAGAAGCTAGTCATACAGAACATGCACATGATGTTTCCGGAGATGTTCAGGAAGAGACTAGTGACAAAGCTACTGCACCAGAATTTCTTACTGGAAAACCTGAAGATATGAAAACCATCTATCTTGCCGTTGCCCAAAACCAGGAACTACTAGAAAAAATACCGTGCTATTGTGGTTGTGGGGAGGAAGCGAATCATAAAAACAATTACGATTGTTTTATCCATGAAAATAAAAAAAATGGAGCAGTGGTGTGGGATGATCATGGAACGAAATGCGGAGTATGCTTAGAAATAGCTGCCCAATCCATTTTAGATTTAAATGATGGAATGACGATTAAGGATATTCGGACCAAAGTCGACAAAGCTTATAAAAAAGGATATGCGAAACCAACACCAACTCCTGAAGTATAATTGTATTAGACCAAAAAGGTGCTTGCTTACCTAGCATCTTTTTTTGTTCCTTGTATGATTTTCTCATTCATTTATCAAAGTACAGCTTGTAATAATAATGATAGTTATGGGAATACTTTCATTAAAAGAAATACAAGGGAGTTTTCGTTTTGACTTTAATTCGCCTTGGTTATGTAGCAATGAGTACTCATGTGCCAAATTGTTCTCCTTCTCAAACAATGACTTATTCTCAATTTTCCAAGATAAAAGATAAGGAAGCCGCAATACGAAAGCTTGAAAGGATATCTGCTTCCAATCTCCAGAATTGCTGGCGTCTTCTCATTCATAATACCGCATATGATATCCAGTTCTTTCGCCTTTCTTCTAAGTTGATTCCTCTAGTCAATCATCCTGAAATCCCAGAATGGGACTATCTCGATCCAATAGCGGATGAGCTAAACAAGATAAAAGAATTCCTTGTATCCCATCCGGGAGTGCGAGTGGATTTTCATCCAGATCATTTCATCATTCTAAATAGTAGTAATATCGATATCTTAAAAACGTCGTTAAAAACCCTAAAGATGCATTATATGATATTGAAAAAGATAGGTCTGGATCCAGAGCATCGATGTGTTCTTCATGTAGGCGGTGGATATGGTGAAAATGAACAGGCTTTAGAACAATTTATTCATAATTGGGGTATAATACCTGAATCCCTTCAAAGGATGATCATTCTAGAAAATGATGATACAACTTTCACTTTATCGGAGACTCTCTACCTATGTGAAAAACTAGGGATACCTCTTGTATTTGATTATCATCACTATCTGGCTCACCACACCAAGGACGAAAACTGGATTGAAGACTGGAGTCGTATTCTCAATACATGGCATCATTCAAAATTACCACCCAAAATGCACATATCAAGTCCGAGGAACGAAAAAGAATTTCGGGCACATGCTGATTTTGTGGATGTTAATATGTTTATGGATTTTTTACAGCATATCAAAGGAAGTCTTCCACAACTTGATTGTATGATAGAAGCAAAGCAAAAGGATGGAGCCCTATTTCAGTTAATCGAACAATTAAAAGATTTTCCGGAAATTGAAATCATCGATGGAGGAAGTTTTTATATTCACTGATTTTTGAGTTCTTTTACACTTGTGAATTTGTAATAAAATTACCAAGTGTAACTGATAATTATTAGTTTACATAATATAATTATAGTAAAATTTATAAAAGGTTTCAGGTTAATAAAATAGTGAATTATTGTAAGGCATTGTGCAAAGTTAACTAAATTTACTTTCTGGTTAATAAATCCAGAAAAAATATAGAAATCACTAAAAAAACGAGCTCTATATTTCCGTTTTAAAGGGCTTATTTTAAATGAGTAGAGTTATAGGTATCAAACTCACTAAAGTATCTATATGGCCCTTTAAAATTAATTTAAAGAGTTTCGGATGAAAGGGATGGTATTTTGAATTATTTTAGGGAATTGTAGGTTATATTTTTTCAATATTTCACACGCACTAATAAATTCGATAAATCTTACTAGTGGTAGAGAAATTCCAGACAAGACAGTACAAACTTCATCAGAAAAGGAGAGGGAAAATCCGAAACACACAGAAAAGCGACCTCCATAATCTAGTTTTAAGGTAGTTATTTCAAAGATCTAGTGTAATAGGTATCGAATCAGTTGTATGCTCTATATCAAACGATAAATGCTGTTTAAGGAGATTTATGATATTTCACTGTTTTTCTACCTTTAATTGATGTAATATTCCGAATGTAACAAAGGACTTGTTTTGATACATTCGAAATCCCTCTAAATCAACGTTTATAGGGCATCTAAAAAACGAAAAACGTGGCTTTTTTTGATGCCTTCACGTACAATAAAAGAAGGGAAAGGGGGGGAAATGACACATGCAAGGAATCTCTCAAAAAATAAAAAATGTCCAGCCAATACGCCGTCTGGATCACATAGAAAAGATGAAAAAGTCCCTATTGAAATATTGTAGCTACCGGGATTTTATGATGTTTTCAATCGGAATAAACATTGGATTGCGTATTGGTGATCTCTTGAAGTTGCGTGTCAAAGATATATTAGAAGGAACACATATTGTTATTGTTGAGCAAAAAACGGAAAAAATTAAACGGTTCATAGTAAACCCACAACTTCGGAAAGATGTACGTAAGTATGTAAAAAAAATGAAATTGAAAAATGAAGACTATTTATTTCCAAGCCGAAAAGGAAATGGTCCCATAACGAGGGTACAAGCGTACCGGGTTTTAAACAAAGCAGCAGAAATGGCTGATATACCAGATGTGGGCACCCATACACTTCGGAAAACTTTTGGTTATCTTCATTACCAGAAGTTCAAGGATATTGCTTTGCTACAACAAATCCTTAATCACTCAAACCCGAAAGATACTATGATATACATAGGGCTCACTCAAGATTTGATGGACGAAACATTGATGGATTTTTATTTTTAATCAAAGAGACCAAAATGGTCTTTTTTTATTGTTCATAATAATGTTATGTAAACTAATTATTTTCATTAGAATCTATTCATGAATTCATGTCGTTAAAAAAAAGACATTAGGCAAAGTTCACATGCCTACTAGACTTTTAATAGAGTTTTTTACCCGAAAAAAAGGTACCTATTCTCCATATCCTATGTTTCAAAGTCATCATGCATAATACTAACTTTCTATCTGATTTTAAATTAGTGCTAATCGTTTCTGGATACTTACGAGTAAATTTATGATATGGGGCATGGAAGAGCTCCAATTTCAAGAAAGGGCTTTAGGATCCTTATCTAAAAAACTAATTTTCATTTATAGTATATAAGGTTTATTATAATATTCAGACATGTATTATTAAAGGGGAGATGAACATGAAAATTGTTATTGCACCAGATTCCTATAAAGGAAGTTTGTCCGCACTAGAAGCTTCGCAAGCAATTGAACGTGGAGTTAAGAAAGTCCTGCCAACTTCCGAAACCGTTTTAGTTCCTGTAGCAGATGGCGGTGAAGGAACGATGGATAGTCTGATCGCGGCTACGAATGGTAGAAAAGTAGAGGTGCTGGTAAAAGGCCCTTTACTGGATAACATACAGGGAGCCTATGGAATTTTGGGAGATCAGGAAACCTGTGTGATTGAAATGGCAAGTGCATCAGGTTTATGTCTAGTCGAATCAGATAAATTGAACCCAATGACTGCAACTACATATGGAACGGGGGAACTAATTAAAAAGGCATTGAATGACGGCTGTCGGAAATTCATTTTAGGTGTCGGCGGAAGCGCTACCAATGATGGTGGAGCCGGAATGCTTCAAGCTTTAGGGATGAAATTATTGGATGATGAAGGGCTATCAATTAGGTTTGGAGGTGAGGGACTATCACGTATCGTAGAAATTGATACTAAAGATTTTGATTCGAGAATAACAGAATGTGAGTTTTTGATTGCTTCCGACGTCCAAAATCCACTCGTAGGTCCTGAAGGGGCATCTGCAGTATTTGGACCTCAAAAAGGGGCAACTCCTGACATGGTCGCATTTCTCGATAATGCGCTATCCATTTGGGCTGATTTAGTAGAAGCTAAAACAGGACTTCATTTACATAATAAAGTTGGTGCTGGTGCAGCAGGTGGCATTGGAGGAGCATTCCAAGCATTCTTCCCCTCTAAAACAAAAAGAGGCATCGATATTGTTATCGAATACACCAAATTGAGTGAGAAACTACAAGGAGCTCAATGTGTCTTTACAGGTGAAGGACAAATCGATTACCAAACAGCATCAGGCAAAACACCCATGGGGGTGGCAGAAAAAGCAAAAGAATTTGGAATTCCCGTATTTGCCTTGGCTGGTTCGATTGGAACAGGCATTGAGGTTTTATATAACCATGGAATTACGAGTGTTCATAGTATTGTAAGCGCTCCTATCTCGTTAGAAGAAGCGATTGAAAGAGGATCTGAACTTTTAGAGTTTTCAGCCGAGCAGGTTATGCGCACTTTTTTAGCTTCTTTTAATAGATAAAATAGGAGATTATCATATGTTATTTTTTACTCATTGGAGTAATGCTGATTGTTATTACAACGACTAAGTTCAAGTTACATCCATTCTTATCACTAATTTTAGGTACACGGTTTGTCGGATTCGCTTCGGGAATGCCGTTAACTAAAATTTAGAGAACATAAATGGCGGATTTGGCGGGTTGATGACGAGTATTGGGCTTGTCATTGTTTATGGAACCGTTAGCTCCATGTCATAACGTCCTCGCTAATTGCACACATGCTACCAACATTAGGTATTGAAAGAGCTGTCCCTCTATTAACTCGTTGTTATGGCTGTAGGAGTAGGAGCGATGACGGTTAGCCATGTAAATGATAGCTTCTTTTGGTTAGTCACCCAGTTTAGTGGAATGAAGGTAACGGATGAATATAAAGCTCAAATAATGGCAACGTTGATACAAGGTTTGGTTACGATAGTAATTACCATGATATTATGGGTCATTCTTGTTTAAATGTAATAAAGATTGCAGGGAGACGAAATTTGTTTCCCTGTTTTTTATTGTCTTCAAAAACTTTTAATTTCCATGACCCTTATATGCTTGAGCTGGTAACCTTGAAATTTACTGAATATGTTTTGGTTTAATCAAATAAATTTGCATTTGTTATTAAAAGGATATGGGTTATTGAATTTTCGTTTGCAATTATTCTTTTTTTGTATACCGGTTAGCATAACTTGAAGCAACAAAAGCGTTGGGCTTGATTTTTGGTTCCACTCCCATGGATTCCATTCTAGCCACCATTTCTATTACAAATTCCCTTGTTTTATTTCGTTTACCAGTCCCAATATCAATATGACCTTCCATTGTGAATGTGGCCCCTTCATATACTGTCGGTAGAACAATATTGATCAACTGATTTTTTCTTTCTTCCGTAAACATTGACACGATTTCCTCAGTTAATGATAGTTCATAGGAAATGCGTTCATGTATATGCATCATTCTTCTTGGGATCATCTCTTTTCTTATACAGGCCCATACTCCACTCCCTACCTGTTGTATGACAATACCTGTAATAAAAACTGTATGCTTTTTATGTACTTGGGAATCGGTACCAACCATTAATCTATAGTTACCAGATGGATTTAATTTCATGAAATTCACAATATAAACGAATACTTCTTCAAATGACATGTTTTTATTCTGGAGATTTTGAAATAGAATGTTAGACTCATGATTTTGGTTCATTCTTACCCAACCTTTCTCCGTCTATCGATAATAAATCCTATATTTTTAGGCCGTAACTCATCATATGTAAAATAGTGATTTTTAGTGCAAGAGTGGAGGGAAAAGCCAAATTATTAAGATTTTTAGATGTGCGCCGCTACAGAAAGGTAGTTAAAATCTGATTTATTCGGTTCTGAAAAGGCACTTTTTATGTTACTCATAAGTAAAGTTGGATTAACAAAGTTAAGATTCACGGGAGAGAAGAATCAGGAAAAATTGATTTTTAAAAGGATTTAACTAAACCAATCAATTTTAAGGAGCAATGAATATTTATCAGTTTACATAATGTTGTTATGGTTTATTAAAATTTTAAACGATAAAAAAACCCAGGGAATGAGTCCGAGGGCTTTCTGTCATTTATTCTATCGCTTACAATAAGAACCATAAAAATTTTAAAGTATTGCTCCCAATACATCATAGTTTTCTAAATTAATGTCTAATTCTCTGCCTAGAGCCAGATTTGCCAATTGAGAGCCAATATATGGCCCCATCGTTAATCCGGAAGCACCAAGCCCGTTAGCGACAATAATGCCTTCCCATTCAGGAAGGGGTCCAATAATAGGAAGAAAACCAGGGGTAAAGGGTCGGAAACCAACTCTTGCTTCAATAAACGTACCGTTTGCCAAACCAGGTGCCGTGGTTAAAGCTTTTTCGAAAACCTCCTGCATACCTCCAGCCGTCATTCGGTAATCGAATACTTCTATATTTTCATGAGTGGCCCCAGCGACAATTTTATTTGAGTCGAAAGCCAATATGTATTGATCGCTAGGCGGCATGACAACAGGCCAGTTATTCGTGTTTTTATTTGGTAATTCTAAATGGATAATCTGCGCTTTTTGAAAGCTAACTTGAAAGTTGATCCCTAGTGGTTCAAGTAATTGAGATGCCCAGGCACCTGCACAGACAATTACTTTATCTGCAAGTATACTCTTACCTTCAACCGTTACACCGGTTACAGTGTTTCCACTGTATTTCAGTGAAGCATCTCCATAAATCAGTGTGGCGCCATTTTTCTGCGCCGCACGCAATAAGCTATCGCGTAGAGCGAGGCCATCCACCCTTGCTGCACCGCTTATATGGACTGCTGCATATTCCTCTGAAAGCGGAGGGAAGAGGGCACTCGTTGCTTCCGGAGAGAGCATAGTAATATCACCAATTTCAGGGGCCTCTTCTTTACGTTTTGTCGCTCTTTTTTGCATTCCAATCAGCTTTTCTTCATCAGTATGTAAGCTGATTGCCCCGACTTTAGCGTATCCCGTCTCTGTTTCCCCATCAATTTCAAGCTCTTTAATTAGACTTGGATAAAAGCGGGCTCCATTTTTAGCAAGGTGATACCACGCTTTGTTACGTCTTTGTGAGATCCATGGACAGACGATACCTGCAGCGGCAGCTGTGGCTTGTCCTTTATCCTGACGATCTATTATGACTACTTCAGCGCCTTTTTTCACGAGCTGGTAGGCCGTAGACGCGCCTAAAATCCCAGCGCCTATTATAATGATTTTTTCCATATAAACATCTCATTTCTTCATATGTATAAAGGTTCTTCTACTACTATATCGAAGAGATTACCCGAATGCCATACCGGAATGGTATTTGATTTATTCACACAGTTATTTTATCTGGGTAAAATGTGCTATGATGAAGAGGAATAGGCTTGTAAAGATACTAGGAGGACGAATGCATGTTAAAAAAGCAAATGGAAACATACATATCGAAGACTTTAAAAGGTAATTCGATTGAATTACATACAGAAGAAAAGGAATATGCCAAAAAACATCAGTTGCTGACTGATGATATTACTATAGTAGACAAAGACAATACTACCCGCTTTACTGATGCTTATACCGAGCTTAGTAATAAAGAAAGCGAAGAGTTGATTAAGGAAGAATCGGCTGCATTCCTTTTGCAGCCAATAGAATATTTGAAAACAAATAAGGATGAATTCCTTTACTTTGAATCTTCTTGGTTCAATATAATCGGAGTGGAAGCACTTTCTTTAGAAGTCGATGATGTATTTGGAACATATAATGCAATGTTCGGGTTGAGATTCCAGAAGAAAATGGGAGATGCTCTTAAAGCGTATTTCACTAAAGAAGTACAAGGGGATATCGGCACGTTCAGCATGATGTTCAATCAAGGTGATGGGCTATGGGACGTCAATTTTGCATTGAATGGTGTAAAAGGATTTAAGGAAGAGATTTCATTTAATGAAGCGTTTAATCTAATTTACCATTTTCTATTTAGTCTCAATGAAACCATGGAAGAAGAACAGTAACATACGTGAACGGCCCTCATCAAAAATGATGGGGGTCTTTCCTTTAGTTTAAAAGAGCATCGTCATACTTTTATTCCTATTTCTCAAATTCCAATAAAAGGAACTTTTAAAAAAGTGCCGAATTTAGTAAGTAGCATTATATTTGGTGGATCTTTTTATAAATAGTTTGGAATTGGAAGGAGAAGGTATATTTGTTGAATGAACTAGGAGTTACTCAAGTGACCATTCCCTTGCCATTTAGGTTGGATCACGTTCATTGTTTTTTAGCCGAAGGGACGCATGGATGGACAATTATCGATGCAGGATTAAATAATCAAACTTCACGTGATATATGGCAGCCCATCATTGAAAGACACGAAATTGGCGATATCATCCTCACCCATTATCACCCGGATCACTTTGGATATGCCGGGAATTTACAGCAATCTACAGGTGCAGAAGTTTGGATGACGAAAGTCGATGAAATAGCGGGCACTACTTTCTGGGAGCCAACAACACTCGACTTGCTCGCAAATCAATATGAATCATGTGGTATACAAAATGACTTAGCTCTTGCTTTATCCAATGATGAAGGCAGCTTTGTTCCCAAGGTAAAGCCCTATCCTACGGTCAACCATCATCTTGAGGAAGGAATGAAGCTACTTTTCGGCAAGCATGAATATGAAGTGATTTTTACACCAGGTCATTCAGATGGATTAATCACGCTGTACAATAAAGAAAATAGCGTTCTTTTCTCTACAGATCATATATTGCCGAGGATTTCTCCTAATATATCGTATTGGTTTCAAGGAATCAGCAATCCGTTGGAGTCATTTTTTACTTCCTTAAAGAAAATAGAGAAATTGAATGTTGATTATGTTATTCCTTCCCATGGAAAACCGTTTAGGAATGCCAATAAAAGGATTAGAGAATTATTGGATCATCATCAAGAACGGTTACATGTAGCCTATGAAAATATGAAGGAGCCGACTACGATACAAGATGCCTGTAATATCCTTTTTAGAAAACTGTCGGTTCACGAATCCCGGTTTGCTATTGGAGAAACACTGGCACATCTACAGTACCTGTACTTTAAGGGACAATGCCGAAAATATAAAAAAGATGGTATATGGTATTTTCAATCGAATGTATAATTGGCTCAATTAATGGGCCTTTTTTTTATACAATAAATTATTTAGTCCATTTGTTTTACAAAAGGGTTGAGCATAAATCGTTATTATACGTATGCATTCGACACAAAAGCACATTCTATACATAACTCGTATGGCTTTATTTTTGAATTCACATAGTCCTATACATAAAAAAAGAGGTGAGTTGATGGAAGAACCAATTGTGACGGTAAGGAATGTATCAAAAGTTTTCGGGAAATCTCCAAAAACTGCGCTCGAATTATTGGAAAAAGGTAAATCAAAGAAGGATATTTTAAAAGAAACAGGTCAGACAGTCGGAGTCAATAAAGTGAACTTTGAAATTTATCCGGGTGAAATATTCGTGATTATGGGCTTATCAGGAAGCGGAAAATCGACCTTGATCCGGATGTTCAACCGCTTAATTTCACCTACAAGGGGAGAAATCCTAATCAATAATGAAGATATCGTTAAAATGAATGCTTCCCGATTGAGGGAAGTTAGGCGAAAAAAGATAAGTATGGTGTTTCAAAATTTCGCTTTATTCCCTCATAAAACAATCTTGGAAAACACGGAGTTTGGTCTTGAAATTCAAAAGATCCCTGTGGAAGAACGGGAAAAAAGGGCGATGCAATCCCTTGAGGTCGTTGGGTTGAAGGGGTATGAAAATCAACTTCCTTCCCAGCTGAGCGGGGGTATGCAGCAACGTGTTGGCTTAGCCCGGGCACTTGCTAGCCATACGGATATCATTTTAATGGATGAAGCTTTCAGTGCCCTGGATCCTCTCATTCGAAAAGATATGCAGGATGAATTGCTTGAGATTCAAGACCAATTTAAGAAAACCATCATTTTCATTACACATGATTTGGATGAGGCTTTGCGAATCGGGGATAGAATTGCCCTAATGAAGGATGGTAGCGTGATTCAACTCGGGACCCCTGAACAAATTATGATGAAACCTGCGAATGAATATGTTGAGAAGTTTGTCGAAGATGTGGACCTTTCCAAGGTATTAACAGCCTCTCACGTTATGAAAAGAGCAGAGAAAATCAGTATGGATCGTGGTCCAAGGGTCGCCTTGGAAATCATGCGAAAACAAGGATATTCAAGTATCTTTGTTGTTGATCGAAGACTAAAGTTATTGGGTGTTTTAACAGCTGAGCAGGCCCGTAAAGCAATAGACAATCATCAATCCATATCAGATGTCATGACGATAGATATCCCACTGGCCAAGGAAGATCAGTTACTTATAGAGATCCTGGATGTTATGTCTACGTCATCAATTCCGATATCTGTTGTAGATGATCAGAAGAGATTGAAAGGAATCATAATCCGGGGAGCCGTAATTGGTGCTTTGGCCGGTAATAAAGATTCCTTAAACGAGATGGAAGTGAATACATGAATATCGCAAGAATTCCTTTAGGTACATGGGTCGATAAATTAGTTGATTGGATAACAATCACGTTCGCCGGTTTATTTTCCTTTCTAACACGATTAATTGAGGGAATATTAAACATCTTAGTTGATGCTTTGAGTATTGGGCCTCCACTGATTTTAATCGTATTTTTGACACTTTTGGTCGTATATACAAGTCGATGGAAATTAGGGTTATTTACATTAATAGCCTTACTGTTAATCGATAATCTTGGCTATTGGGAAGCTAGTGTTCAAACTTTGGCCCTCGTTCTCTCATCGGCGCTCTTAACGATAGCGATTGGCATTCCGATAGGGATTTGGGCTGCTCAAAGCGCTTCTGCGAGAAAAATCATCATTCCAACTTTGGATTTTATGCAGACAATGCCCGCTTTTGTTTATTTGATTCCAGCTATTTTGTTTTTTGGAATTGGTGTTGTCCCAGGTATTTTCGCTTCGATTATATTTGCCGTTGCACCGACGATCCGCTTGACTAATCTCGGGATACAGGAAGTGCCTAAGGATTTAATCGAGGCTTCCGACGCTTTCGGTTCAACTAGCAATCAAAAATTATTCAAGGTTCAATTGCCTTTAGCTGCACCAACCATTTTTGCCGGTATAAATCAAAGTATCATGTTAGCTTTATCCATGGTAGTTATCGCTTCCTTGGTGGGAGCTCCAGGACTTGGCGCAGAAGTCTATCGTGCTGTATCTCAAATCAAGGTGGGGCAGGGATTTGAGGCTGGTCTTTCAATTGTCATTATCGCGATCATCTTGGATCGAATCACACAGACTCTACGCAATCCGGCATATAAGCAAGTATTGAACAAAAAAATTGCCTTCTCATTTTTCGGTACCTTGTTTCTCCTCGCCTGTATTTTTGCCGCTTTTCAAGGACAGGATACGTCCGAGCAGGATCCAAATAGTGTTGGTAGCCTGACCAATCATGAAATTATTGGGATAGACCCAGGTGCAGGAATCATGAAATCAACCAAAAAGGCAATAGAAGATTACAAACTCGATGACTGGACTCTCGTCGAAGGATCTTCAGCAGCAATGACCGCTGAATTGAAAAAAGCGTATAGCAATAAAGAACCGATCATTGTTACAGGTTGGACACCGCACTGGATGTTCCAATCATTCGACTTGAAATATCTCAAAGATCCAAAAAATTCCTTTGGGGAGAATGAAGACATTCATACCATTACAAGAAAGGGGCTTGAACAGGATGCCAAAGGAGCCTTTACCACGCTTGACCAATTCTTCTGGGAATCGAGCGACATGGAAGAAGTGATGGCCGATACGGCAACTGGTATGGACCCTGAAGAAGCTGCGGAAAAATGGATAGCAGCTCATCGTGATAAAGTGACAAAATGGACAGACGGGGCGCAAAAAGGAAATGGAGAAAGTATCAGTCTTGTCTATGTTGCATGGGAATCCGAAATTGCCAGTACCCATGTAATCGGAAAAGTATTGGAACAGCAAGGATACCACGTTACCCTGAAGCAGGTAGAAATAGGGCCTATGTTCGCAGGGATTGCAAATGGAAGCGCAGATGCCATGGTTGCCGCTTGGCTGCCAACCACTTCAGCTGAGTACTACGAAGAATACAAAGAAGATATTGTAGATCTTGGACCAAACCTGAAAGGAACTAAACTTGGGTTAGTGGTACCGACATATATGGATATCGACTCTATTGAAGAATTAAATAAGTAAGGAAAAGGATTCTCTAACCGGGAATCCTTTTTCCATTATTATCATGACTTATAACTCTATTATTTAGATAGGTGGTATTTTCTCAATTATGGTACAAAGATAATGATTTTCTATGGTTTAATGTAATTAGTATTTATTAACTAAAATATTCAGGGATTGTGTGAGGATTAACGGTGTTTTTATTTGCCCCCTCTTTATATCCTTTAATAAATTTAGTTTTGTTAACAACAAATATTATTTCATTTGAAAAGTTAGAGGTCTCAAAATTAAAAAAGGCAAAAATGAAAAAACATTATCTACAGGAATTAAAGATGGGGTTCAAAAAGGTGTTAAAACTGTAGCAGGTTGGTTCAAGTAAAAGAAAGAAAACATTATAGGTGGTTAGATCTATGTTAAAAATCAGCAATGAAATAAAACGAAGAGATTTACCCAGACATATTCAAGAAGAATTAGAAACATTCTCGAGCTTTCATATTAAAATGTTTATTTCAGTTTTTACTTTTTTGATGCTTGATTTCTTGATAATAATCCCCTTATTATTTCCAATTATCAAACCCATATCGTATGTAACTTTACCGTTAATAGGATTGATTAATCTATGGGCGATTTGGCTGCTTATTAGAAATAAAATATATACGGAATTGGAATCAATCTTATTCTTGGGATGCCTCGGTTTAGTTGGTTCATTTTGTTACTTTATGCTCACTATTAAATATGCCATCTTATTGGAGATAGAATCGCCTTTATATTATATCTCCATGGTCCTTGCCTATATTTTTCTATTATTTATTTCTTGGAG
Source organism: Peribacillus sp. NPDC097295 (assembly GCF_044761665.1). Lineage (NCBI taxonomy): Bacteria > Bacillati > Bacillota > Bacilli > Caryophanales > Bacillaceae > Peribacillus > Peribacillus sp. NPDC097295. The sequence goes on along the minus strand of NZ_JBIWCW010000009.1, from coordinate 49,020 downwards.
AAATCAGGCGAGGAAATATATCAGTTTAGTTAATAAACCTGAGAAAAAAACGGCTGACTGGCAAACTACTATAGTTGCAATAGTGGTTCCAGCTGGTTATATCGTAGCAAATCTAGTAATGGGATTATCCGATACGATTGTTTTATCGTTTATGATGGCCATGTTTTTGTTTCTAGCTTACTTTTTTATTTATCTATTTTCTAGATCATTTCATAAGTACCTTTTTATTAAGAAAAACATGCATGTGGCGAATTTTGAAAATAATGATGTGCTGCGTGAAGCAAGAGGACTTAAAGCAAAAAAAAGAAAAAAATCATAAGATGTGGTTTATATTCAAAAAAAATTTAAGGATGTGTCGATAAATGGATAACAAATTACTACCGAATGGTTCCATTATTTTGTTAGAAGGTGGGAACATCAAGTTAATGATCTATGGAAGAAAACAAATTTTAGTTACGGAAGATGATGATAATGGAAAAATGTATGACTACTTAGCTGTACCGTATCCAGAAGGTTATATTTCTCCTGAATATACATATGTTTTTAACCATGCCAATATAGCAGAAGTCATTTTTGAAGGGTTTACGGACGAAGAAGAAGTAGAATTTCAAAACATATTAGTGAGAACTTAAAAAAAATTAAAATCATGAACTTCTCTAAAACAGTACTCAAGCGTACTGTTTTTTTATCGAGCGACTTTAATAAAACAAATGCCGTATTGTCATGCTGTAAGTGAGTATGATGGTTGAATAAATGGGGTTATCTTTAAAAAGGCTACAAAAGTTTTCCTATATTAACATAAAGAAAAGGGTATACTAGATAGATAAGAATATATTCTTAGGAACACATGTAATATCGGGGTGATTTAGTCTTGACCCGAATCTTACATACAGACAGAAGGAGAATTGATACGCTTGAATAACAAAGAAGCAAAAGCAATCGAGTTACCAGCAAATTATGAGGAATTAAAAAAATCAGCCCACCGTACAGCAAACTGGAGAGAGCGTTTAGATGCTATTGAAGAGTTAGGGCACCTGAAAAACCAACAAGTCATTGATATTCTTACACATATTATGAATAAAGATGCGGTATATAAAGTACAAGAGGCCGCTTACCGTCAATTAAAAGGCTTAGGTGAAGATGTCCAGTTACCTGCAAAGAAAAAAGGTGAGTTATTTAAAGGTGTAACAAAGATTTTGGTAAGAATTAAAAAAAGCTTGCCTGAAGGCCATACTTATAGTGAGTTCAAAGAGAAATTTAAAAAGATGAGAATCGATATTTATGATGCCTACGAAGGCGAAAAGGGAGCAGATTTTGATAAGTGGCTTCAATCTACCTGGGAAGGGTTATCGAAAAAGAAATAAGATCTAATTTCATAGCATAAGAAAAAGGAGCAATCATTTTGCTCCTTTTTCTTATGCTTAACTATTTTGCCGGGACGAGTAACACTCTCTTCCTTATCAGCACAAAACAGTCATAAACTATTGAAAAGATCCATTTTGTACATCGAATCATAAAAGTAGTTACTGTAATGTTTCCCTAAGACTCATTTTCTTTATCCCTCAACATAATAATAGTAATACCATATTTGTATTCAAACATGACCGGGGGAAAAAGAAAATGAATCAAATATATAAAATTCTGGAAGAAGTACACAACACTTCGATGGATTGTGTACTAGCTACAATTGTTCATGTAAACGGTTCGGCATATTTACGTGAAGGTACCTCGATACTCATAAAAAAAGATGGGACTTACACGGGTATAATTAGTGCTGGTTGTGTAGAAAAAGATATAGTGCACCATTCTCAAAGAGTATTTGAAAGTAAAAAACCGGAAACCATCGTCTATAACTTGGAAAGTAATGAAGGCTTAGATTGGGGGGTATCTACAGGGTGTAAGGGAATCTTATATATTTTACTTGAATATGTTGACCAAAATTTAAAGAAGAACGTTAGCTTGATAAGAGATATCCTGAAACAGGGGAAGGAAATTAATTATCAAAGAATACTCAGTAAGGATTGGTTATTATTATCATCTCATTTTGCTTCACCTCCTTCAGATACAGATCAATTACCTGAGAATTTCCTACTTACCGAAAATTCACATGCTATTTATATTTATAATCAATCATTCACACCCAAACCACGCTTGATTATTTTCGGTGCAGGTTTAGATACACATCCGGTAGTAACCATGGCTGCCTCAGCAGGGTTTTTCGTGACGGTTTGTGATTGGAGAGAAACACTTTGTAACGACAGTAACATACCTGAAGCCGATACCTATATCATTGGTTTTCCGAACGAAATCTTCAATCAAATCACCTTCAAGGAAGATGATTACGTCATTATCATGACTCATAACTTTCAGAGAGATAAGGAGATTCTTTCGTTGATTAAGAACCAATCCGTATACTATTTAGGCATTTTAGGTTCTAGAACACGTACAGTCAGACTTTTTGAAACGGAAATCCCTAAAAATATCCACGCTCCCATCGGGTTAACTATTGGAGCGGAAGGACCATTTGAAATTGCAGTCAGTATTGTAGCTGAATTAATTCAAGCAAAAAGACAAAAGAGAGTCTCATGAAAATTACCGGAATCTACTTGGCTGCAGGAAATAGTGTACGTATGGGAACGAATAAATTAACGTTGAAATTGGGAAATAAAGAAATGGGGAAATGGGGTTTGGAAAAGGCCGTATATTCTAACCTGGATGAGATTATCATCGTAGCTCAAAACCAAAGTGCATGGGATTTATCTGGATTATCCACTAAACACGTAACCACAATTGAAATAACAGAATGTAGGAAAGGGCAATCACACTCAATCAAGGCTGGTATAAAACAAGCATACTCTTTAAACTCTGATGCAGTCGTGATTTTCCTTGCTGATCAGCCCTTTATTACAACAGATATGATAAATCAACTCATTCAAATATATAAAAATAACCCTACTACCTCCTTTGTTGCCTCTACTTTTCATGAAATTGTACAGCCACCTGTTCTTATAGCTAACCATCTTTTCCCTAATATCCTTCACTTAAAAGGAGACCAAGGTGCAAAGCAGGTCTTAAAAGAGCAAATGGAGCAGGGAATACTTGTACCTTTTTGCGACGAGCAACTGTTTATTGACATTGATTATATGGAAGAGTATTTATTTTGGAAAAAGCACTTAGAATCAAAAAGATAATGAGGGGATTTTCATGGATATCATAGGCAATGGTGTGATTCGTAAAGATGCTTGGGATAAGGTGACCGGTAAAGCCATGTATACAGGAGATCATCATGAGGCAAACATCCTTTCCGTTAAAAAGGTAATTAGTCCTTATGCTCATGCACTTATTAGAAAGATTGACATTACGAAGGCTGAAAAGTGTGTAGGCGTACGTGCAATCATTACCGGCGGAAATCTACCGCTAACAGGAGAAGAGATTAGAGATCGTTATCCCATAGCTCAAGATAAGGTTCGCTATCACGGGGAAGTTGTCGCACTTGTAGTTGCAAACACACCTAAGCAAGCAAGGATGGCCGCTGATCAAATAAAAGTGGTTTATGAACCATTACCTGTTGTCAATTCTCCAACAGAAAGTTTAAATCCTTCATCTCCTCTCCTCCACACACATTTAGGTACATATACCAAAATATCCGAAGTATATCCTGAACCAGGAACTAATATAGCCAATCGTACAAAAATTAGAAAAGGAGATAAAGAGAGTGGGTGGCGTGAGAGCGATATTATTATAGAAGAGAAGTTCTCTTTTTCCCCTTCTGATCACGCTGCTATGGAAACAAGATGTTCATTGGCAGAAATTCATGCAAATCAGAAAGTCACCATCACTTCTTCTTCACAAGCTCCATTCATGATCAAGCGGTTGATAAGTGATTACTTTGGGGTTGAAGTCGGAAACGTCGTCGTACATACTCCTTTGGTTGGTGGAGCATTCGGTGGTAAAGCCTCGGTACAACTTGAGCTATTAGCTTATATCGCTTCTAAATCCGTCGGTGGAAAGTTGGTAAAGGTGGAAAACAGTCGTGAAGAGGACATGATGACATCACCTTGTCATATAGGGTTAGACGCGACAGTGAAATTAGGATGCACACAATCCGGTTTGCTTAAAGTCGCGGAATTGACTTATCTCTGGGATGGTGGAGCGTATGCTGACAAAGCTACAGACCTTAGTCGTGCTGGAGCAGTGGATTGCACAGGTCCCTACCATATTGAAAATGTTTGGTGTGATTCTCTCTGTATGTATACAAATCACCCATATGCCTCTCCCTATCGAGGCTTTGCCCATGCAGAAGTTTTGTTTGCTTTTGAACGGACCATGGATTCTCTCTCTAAAAAACTTGGCATGGATCCACTTGAACTCCGTGAAAAGAATGCGATACTCCCTGGACATTCTACTCCAACTCAAGTTACGTTGAATTCAAGTACGGTAGGAAATCTTCCTGAATGTATAAATGTGCTGAAGGAAAAAATGAATTGGGGAGAAGGACAGTTCATTAGAAAAAATGACAGAATAATAACGGCGAAGGGAATTGCTTGCGTATGGAAAAATTCCACGATTGATACAAACGCAGGATCGGGTGTGATTTTAACATTTAATCCTGATGGGAGCGTTAACCTTATATCGGGAGTAGTAGAAATCGGTACTGGAACGAAAACGGTGTTGGCACAGATTGTATCTGAGAAATTGAAGATTGAAGTCGATCGTGTGAAAGTTCAGATGGAAGTCCATACACAAAGTACGCCTGAACATTGGAAGACGGTCGCTAGTCGTGGAACGTTTATGGCTGGAAGAGCAGCGATCCAAGCTGCCGAAGATGCAATCTTTCAAATAAAGAAACTTGCTGCGATTGTATTAGGAGTTCCCATAGAAGACATTGAAATAGGTAAAGAAATGGTATATCTCAGGGGTGATCCAACAATTCGGATTCCTTACAAACAGCTAGTTTATGGATACACCTATCCTAATGGAAATGCCATTGGAGGACAAATCATCGGTAGAGGACATTATATAACTCCTCATATATCCAAATTAGATCCCGAAACCGGTGCAGGTAACCCAGGACCTGAATGGACCGTAGGCGTACAAGGGATTGAAGTTGAATATGATACCCATGAATATACCTACAAAATAGTAAGAGCAATTTCTGTCATCGATGCAGGAAAAGTACTGAACCAGAAAACGGCAGAAGGTCAAATAATGGGTGCTATGAGTATGGGGCTAGCCTTTGCTGGTCGTGAAACTTTTTATTTTAATCACGTTGGCAGAGTCCTTAACCCGCAATTCAGGACGTATCGACCTTTAAGATATGGTGAAAACCCTGAATATATATGTGAATTTTTAGAAACCCCTCATCTAGAGGCCCCATACGGAGCAAGAGGCCTTGGTGAACATGGCCTGTTAGGGATGCCAGCTGCTTTAGGTAACTGTCTATCTCTTGCTGCGGGCATACCTTTGAATCAATTGCCCTTACTTCCTGAACTCATTTGGAAAGGGAAAAAGGGGGGCAAGGCGGATGCTACCCTTTAACTTTGCTTATTATAAACCAGAATCGATACAAGAAGCATTAGAGCTATATCAAACATTAAAAGTACAAGGGAAGACTCCTTTGTATTATGGTGGAGGAACAGAGATCATAACATTGGGTCGACTGAATCTAATATATGCCGACGCGATCATTGATTTAAAAGGAATTAATGAATGTAAGATATTCGAAGTTCGAAACGATGAGCTCATTATTGGTTCAACTGTGGGCTTGAGTGTTTTTGAAGCAAAGAAGCTTTTTCCCTTATTAACGGATACTACTAATGAGGTTGCAGACTGTACTTCAAGAAATAAAATTACAATCGGCGGAAACATCTGTGGAAGAATTTTTTATAGGGAGGCCGTACTTCCATTTTTATTAGCAGATAGTACTATAATTACCGCAGGACCTAAAGGGATAAGAAAATTATTACTCAGTGAAACCTTTCATAAAGAATTACAACTGGAAGAAGGGGAATTTCTAGTTCAAATTATTATTGAAAAAGAGTATCTCCATGCACCACACCTTAGTATAAAGAAACGGAAACAATGGGATACAGGATATCCACTTTTAACTGTGACCTCCTTAAAAAAAGACGGATATTTACGGTTTGCCTTCAGTGGAGTATGTCCATATCCCTTCCGCTCAATTTCAATGGAAGAGATTCTTAATGACCAGAAATTATCTTATAAAGATCGAGTTTTAGCTTCTTTTGAGCACTTGCCTAATCCAATTTTAAACGACATTGAAGGATCTAATGACTATCGACTATTTGTATTAGAAAATACAATCTCCGCTATTTTGTCACGTTTAGGGGGTGAAGAACATGAATAGGAAGCTTATGAATCAAAAAAAGACAATTACCTTAGAAATAAATCAAGAAAGGTATGAGCGGGATATACTGACTTCAGATCTATTATTAGATGTACTACGAAAAATCGGCTTTACTGGAGCCAAGCCAGGATGTTTAAACGGCGATTGTGGGGCTTGTACGGTAATTATGAACAAACAACCAATGAAATCATGTCTACTGTTAGCTATTGAAGCGATTGATACTGAAATTATTACAATTGAAGGTCTTAACAATACCCCGATTCAAAGGGCTTTTGTTGAACATTTTGCTTTTCAATGCGGGTACTGTACACCTGGATTTATAATGAATGGGACGGCTTTACTCCTTAATGACAACGACCCCAGTCCTGAGAAAATCAAAACATGGCTTTCTTCGAATATTTGTCGTTGCACTGGTTATAAGGAAATTGAAGAAGCGATACGTTCCGCCATAGACACTATAAAAATCAATAAATGAAGTGACATATTTCTGTTTACCTGAATAAAATGCCTACATGGGGAGTGATGATTTTGAATAATTCCTGTGAGAGGGATACCAATTTAACAGTTATTCACTCCTTTCAGCGTAGTATTGAAATTACAACAGCCATCCTATTATTGACCGGACAAATCACAATTATTGGTATATTTGTTAGACCAGCCAGATTTAGCCTTTCATTAGGTGGTCCCCTTTTTGGGGGACATCGTTTAGAAGGGAAGGATCCTGTGGAGGCGGGAAATCTTTTTATCGATATACTTGATATCATTTTGGCTATATTACTGATTAACAACGTCATACATGTTACGGGCACATTTATTACATCTGGTGAATTTTCCATTAATGTTTCAGGCCCCATTTTTGGTTACCCTGAAGTTGTACCCGCATTGCCCATTGAAGATTATGAGTTTTTCAATAAAGTCGTAAGTAAGTATTACATCGTTCCACCAGAAATGGTAACTACTTTAAGAGGGAATGAGTAAAATGTCTTTAACAGATATACCTACCGTAAAAAGTTCGAGGTACAATGCATTTATAATAGCCCTGCCTATAATTTTTTTCATATTTTTCTTCACTCAACAAAAAACCACGGATCATTAAAGCGCATAAAGGGTTTATCATCATTTTATAGAAATTCAGAGGTAAAGCATATTCAACTGGCTTTACCTTTCGTATTTTATAAACTTCATGGACTAAAGTGTCAGGTGATTTCTACAAAAAACGAAAAGGTCATAGTGCAGGATTAAGTTCCAGGTCACTTTTTTCTTTCTAACTGGACGAAAACACTTATAAGTTCTCTTAACGTTCTTCTATCTTTTAGTTTCGGGAGATAGGTTCCTATACTCCTGGTTATAAGATTGAACTAGATTAAATTGTAGTACCCTTGACAGTAAAGGAAAGATCTCTTGATATCATACGTTCATTTTAGTTTTTATATAAGAGAGTAAAATATTAAACATTTACCTAAATATTTTGAATTATATATGTAAGCGTTTTCTTTTATAATTATATTCAAGAAAGGAGGATGTTTTATGAGTGTTTCACAAGAGGTTAATCTTAAGACAGTAACAAAGAGTAAAAAGCGAACTCAAAAATTCAAACTAGATAAATGGCTACCGTATTTATTTTTACTTCCTGCCACCTTGATGATTAGTATTTTTCTCTTTTATCCAATTGCCACTGTGTTTTATTACAGTCTGCAAAACTATGATATTTCCGCACCGTTTTATAATAGTTTTGCAGGGTTTGACAACTTTAAAAAAATCTTTACTGCAGATCCCCTCTTCATCCCAAGTTTATGGAATTCGTTGAAATGGGTTGGTAGTCAAGTTATCTTGCAATTAATATTTGGACTTGGTATAGCATTGCTCCTAAATCAAAAGTTCCGTTTTAGAGGAGCGGTACGAGCAGCCGCATTTATCCCTTGGGCTATTTCAGGGGTGTTGGCCTCCGTTATGTGGTCCCTTATGTACAATGAGCATATGGGGGTATTCAATGATATATTGATGCGAATAGGATTGATCAACGAAAACAGGGCATGGCTTTCTGATAAGAGCACAGCCTTCATATCAGTTATTATTGCGGAACTATGGAGAGGTATTCCGTTTTTTGCGATAACCCTATTAGCTGCTTTGCAAAGCATACCGGATGAGCTATATGAAGCCGTGAAGGTCGATGGTGCTGGGCGTTGGAAGTCATTCTTGCATGTAACACTTCCACAGTTAAAAACAGCAATCATATTAACTACTCTTCTTCGGGTCATTTGGGAATTTAATAATGTTGATTTGATATTCAACCTAACAGGTGGAGGACCAGCCCATTCAACGACCACACTAACTATGTACATAGCAGAACAGGCTGTACACGGAAGTAATTTCGGTTATGGCTCTGCGTTGACTGTTGTTTCCTTCGTCATCTTACTTGTCTTTGCAGCGATATATCTGCGAATCACAAGATTTGAAAGAGAGGATAGTTAAGATGAAGCAAAAAAAGGTTGATCGTTTATTAACATTTTATTTACCAGTCATTACTCTACTTGTTTTTACGCTCTTTCCTCTCTATTGGACCATCAATACGGCTTTTAAAAAGGAAGGAGATATAATAAAACGCCCGCTGCACTATATACCGGCTTCTCCAACGATAGAAAATTTTGTATCAGCATGGACGAACGTGGGTTTTGCTACTTATTTTAAAAATAGCTTGATAGTTGGCATAAGTACCGTAGTCGTCGTTTTATTGATTTCGACGATCTCCGGATATGCCTTAAGTAGGTATCGTTTTAAAGGAAAGCGCGGTTTCCTTCTAATGTTATTATGTACACAATTCATTCCGAGGTCCATGTTGATCATTCCTTTATTTATCATCTTTAAGCATATGGGTCTAATAAGTAATCCACTCTCGTTAATCATTACCTATGCAGCGGTTGAAATACCCTTTACAACGGTTCTGATGACAGGATTCATTTCTAATGTTCCAAAAGAATTGGAAGAAGCAGCCATGATTGATGGCTGTAACAGATTACAGACGATTAGGCATGTCGTCTTTCCACTTTTAATTCCGGGCATTGTTGCAACGAGTGTCTTCACCTTCATTTATACGTGGAATGAGTTCTTATTGGCGCTCATGTTAACCAACCAGCAGGACCGCTTTACTCTTCCTGTAGGTTTAAGTTATATGATGGGTGAATTCAATATAAATTATGGTGCATTGGCAGCGGGTAGTGTTATTGCGTTAATTCCAGCCGTCATTCTTTTCTCTATAGCTCAAAAATACTTAGTGAATGGAATGGGCGGAGCCGTTAAAGGATGAATTTACAAAAAAGAGATAGGGGGAAATTCTATGAAAAGAAAGTTTGGGAAATTGGCGCTAGCTTCTTCAATCGCGGCAACCTTATTACTGGCTGGCTGTAGCGGTGATACAAGTGAGAAAACTTCTAATGATACTAAAAATGATACAAATGAGAAAGTGACCATAAGTTTTTGGGACGAGAACGCTGGCCCTCAACGGACGCCTATTTGGGAAGAATTGATTAAGCGTTTTCAAAAAGAAAATCCTAATATTACCGTAGAATATGTCGGTCTCCCAAAAGATTCAGCGAAAACAAAATACGATGCAGCTATCGCAGCGAATGACACTCCAGATGTCGGAAGTGTTCAAACCAGTTGGCTCCCTGAATTTGCATTGCGGGAAGCATTGTTACCATTAGACGAGGATTTCAGCAAATGGGACCAAAAAGACAAAATCAATAAAAGTGCCATTGATTTTAATAAGGAAATGGTCAACGATCACAAATTATATGGAATCCCTTACACACAAAATTTAGATATTCTATGGGTTCGACCAGATTGGTTTGCAGAAAAGAAAACGAAAATCCCTGAAACATGGGATGAATTCTTTACAGCGATAAAAGACCAAACGGATAAGAAAAATGGCCGCTATGGGTATACAATCCGAGGTGGCGCAGGAGGATCGTTACAATTACAGCGTTTAATGTATGCCTATTCAGGAGAAGAACAATACATTAAGGATGGAAAGAGTACGATAAATAGCAAAGAGCATGTTGAGTTCTTGAAAAAATATTTTGCTGTCTACAAGGAATTTACACCTAAGAGTGATATCACAAATAGCTACAAAGAAATGATTGCAGGATTTGATACAGGAGCAGTCGCCATGGTTCAGCACAATATCGGCTCTTACGGTGAGCATAGTGAAGCTTTAAAGCCTGATCAATTTCAAGCAATTCCTTTACCGAAAACTGCAGATGGTAAATATGTTGCTGAAGGTGGCAATACAATAGCTGTTAGTATTTTTAAAGATACAAAACATCCTGACGCTGCCTGGAAGTTTGCCAGTTTCCTGAATACAAAAGAAAGTCAAAGCTATTGGAACCAGAAAGTCGGACAAATCCCAACAAATTCTGATGTTTTAAATGAAGAATGGGTTAAGAATTCAACTCATATACAAACAGCATTCAAAGTATATGATGATCCTGATACCATTTTGTATAAACCGCCGTTTTATCTCCCGGAATATCGCTCTATTTTGGATTCCGTAGTCGATTCTGGTACGCAATCCGTTATGAGCAATAAGATATCCATAGAAGATTTTTTGAATGAATGGGCTAAGGCGATTGAAGATGCTCAAGCGAAGTATGATGAACATTTCAAGAAATAATACAATATTGAAGCCGTCAAGAAATAATACGTTTTGACGGCTTTACCTTACAATTCAAAGGAGGTAATGCCCCGGTGATTGGAAGTGAATTCCCCTCTGAAATTAAACAATACACTGATGAAAAGACTGGAAGGGAAGTTTCTCAGTTAACTGGAGATGGATCCAATAATTTTCATTTCTATTTTACGGATAATTCTTTTTCCTTACAAGATGAGTATATTTATTTTTTATCCGATCGTTCCTCAAAAAAAAATTACATTTATAATCTCTTTAAAATGAATCTTGAATCCGGAAGAATCATTCAATTAACAGATGAACCAAACGGAATTGAACCAAGCTATCATACAAAAACCCCAGAAAGCGATATCATCGTTTATATTACCGGAAACCAAGTAAAAAAGTTGGATAACCAAACATGTAAGATTACCGTACTTTATGAAGAAAAAAACGATGTTTTATTAGGACATCCCCATATCTCACCTGATAGGAAAAATATAGGGCTGATCCGGACAGAAAATGTTTCAATTGCTCGAGGTGCGAATTATACAGGTTTTAAAGAAACGATGTTCGCTACCAAAAAAAGTTGGATAACACTCATCCGTTTAGATGGAACGGATGTAAAGAATATATTCGAAGATACGCATTGGCTTGGTCATTTCCAATTTTCTCCGACAGATAGTAATTTGGCGATGTTTTGTCATGAAGGACCTTGGAATCTGGTGCAACAACGTATATGGGTGCTTGATATCGAAAAGCAAAGCGTAACGCCGATTTATCGGCAAGGTGAACACGATTGCATCGGGCATGAATTTTGGACATTCAATGGATTAATATTTTTTGATAATCGACGTAAAGGTCATGACGGAACCATTACGGTTCACAAAACTCAAGCTACCATTTTAGAGAAGTCTACAAAAGATATTCCTTTCGTGGGGTTATCAAACCCAAAAGGGACAATCTTAAAGCAGTATGATTTGCCTTCTTATTGCAATCATTATCATAGTAACCCAAACAACACCCTATTAGTGGGCGATGAAGTGGAAGATCTCGTACTGATTCATTTACAGGAAGACAAAGTATCCGTTGAAACCCTTTGCACTCATAAAACTAGCTGGAATACTCAACAGACACACTGTCACCCGACCTTTAGCTGGGATGGTACACAAATATTGTTTACATCCGATCGTAATGGTCCTTGTAACTTATATTTGGTGAAATTGGACAAAGAAGATGGGAGGAAGCCGTAAATGTTTGTGAAGAACCAATTTGTTCTACCGGTTCAAGCTGGAAATGGAATAAATAGAAAATTACTTGCAGCTGGGGGTTCCCTGATGATGACGGAAGTTTGTTTTCAAAAAGGGGCTGTTGGGGAAGTCCATTCCCATCCGCATGAACAGGTAAGCTATATCGTTTCAGGCAGTTTTGAATTTAATCTGAATGGCATAAAACAAGTGATCCATATAGGTGATAGCGTGTATATTCCTCCTGATATTCCTCATGGAGTCGTTGCACTAGAAGATCAATCAATCATTCTAGATATTTTCACACCACAACGTGAAGATTTTCTAAATAATTAGAAGAGGAGAACATTATGAATCAAATAGAATCTTTATCTTCCCAAGCAATTCTTGAGATCGCGGAAAAAGCTTGTAAAACGCTTATGAAAACATATACACCAGATCAATTACCGCCAGCAAATGAATGGCATTACCATCAAGGGGTTTTTCTATACGGTGTTCTGCGTGTCTGGGAGTGGTCGGGGAAACAAGAATATTATGATTATATGAAAGCGTATGTTGACCTTTTAGTAGATGAACAAGGGAATTTTCTATTTGCAAGAGATGAATTAGACTCCATTCAGGCAGGGATATTACTATTTCCGTTATATAAAGAAACTGGGGATGAGCGGTATAAAACGGCCGCTATGAAACTGAAGAATTTGTATTCCACATTGAATAAGACGAAGCAAGGAGGCTTTTGGCACAAGGATAAGTATCCTTATCAAATGTGGTTGGATGGTTTATTTATGGGCGGCCCTTTCGCTTTAATGTATGACCAAGCATTCAACCAGCCGGATCTGGTGGATATGGTCGTGTACCAAGAAAAGTTGATGAGGGAATATATGAAGGATGAAGTCACTGGACTCCTTTATCATGCCTGGGATGAAACTCGTACCATGTTATGGGCAAATAAAGAAACGGGTTGTTCACCAGAGATATGGGGCCGGTCTGTCGGGTGGTATGGGACTGCACTTATTGATTTACTAGATATTCTTCCGAAAAACCATTCATCCAGAGATGAGTTGCTCACTTCACTACAGAGTGTCATCCAAGCATATACGGACTTTCAAGATAAAGAAACGGGCCTGTGGTATCAAATTGTAGATAAAGGTGATCGGGAAGACAACTGGCTGGAATCCTCCTGTTCAAGCCTTTTCATTTATACAATTGCTCGAGCAGTGGAAAAAAACTATGTGGATTCTAACTATCAAGATATTGCAAAAAAAGGCTATCAAGGTTTGCTCAAACATATGATTGAACTCCCTGACGATTCACTGATTATGAAAGGAATCTGTATCGGAACCTCCGCAGGTGTTTATGATTATTATGTATCTCGACCCGTTTCAGAAAATGACCTTCATGGAGTGGGAGCGTTTATTCTAGCTAGTGTAGCTTTATCGGACATGTTAGGAAGGTAGTATCCATTTTTTAGACAAGAGGTGTTGTCGTGAAAAGAAGGGATTTCGCTAGTTTCATAATGTTTTTACTTATATTCAGTTGGTCCACTATTGACGCAGAAGCCACTACAGGAAAGAAAGTACTTCCCACTAATGATGGATGGGCTTCCCAGGGTGAAGGTACAAATGGCGGGTCTTTGGCTACACCTGACGATATCTATGTTGTGAAGAGCAAAAAAGAACTAATTGGCGCTCTTGGTGGTGATAATGTACAAAACGGAACAAATGATAGACCAAAAATCATATACGTAAAAGGTCTCATTGACTTAAATGTAGATGATAATAATCAACCTGTTGAAGCTGAATATTATGCTGAACCACATTATGATTTTGAAACCTATTTAGATACTTATAATCCAGACCGTTGGGGATATGAAAATGAAGTCAGCGGCCCTGTTGAAGAAGCAAGAGCACGTTCTCAAAAAAATCAACAGAAAGAAATCGTCATTAATATTGGCTCTAACACCTCTATTATCGGAATGGGGAAAAAAGCTGAAATCAGGGGCGGTAGCTTATTATTGGATTCTGTAAAAAATATTATCATTCAAAATATTACGTTCGAAGCACCTATCGATTTTTTTCCACAATGGGATCCAACTGACGGAGAATATGGGGAATGGAATTCGGAATATGACAATATTGCAATAACAAATGGCGCGCATCATATCTGGATAAACCAAAACACTTTTCATGATGGAAGATATCTTGATACGGACTCAGGAAAGTATTTCGGGAGAACATTCCAACAGCATGATGGGTTACTCGATGTCACTAATGGAGCGAATTATATTACCGCCTCCTATAATCGATTTGAAGATCATGATAAGGTGTCCTTAATTGGTTCTAGTGATAGCAAAACATCAGATCGTGATGCATTGAAGGTCACAATTCACCATAACCATTATAAAAACGTGACTCAAAGATTACCTAGGGTTCGATATGGAGAGGTGCATGTATATAACAACCTTTATGAATTTGACAATCTTTCTGAATATCCATTCGAGTATGCACTTGGTCTTGGAAAAGAGTCGAAAATCTATGCTGAAAATAATTATTTCAAATTTGATGCCATGATTGATCCAGCAAAGATTCTCAAGGACTGGAAGGGTACTTCCATTTATGAAAATGGTTCCATTGTACAAAGAAAGCATTTGATTCAAAAAGTTGATTTAGTAAAAGCCTTCAACAAGGTCAATTCGGTTCAATTAGATGAAGACGTCAATTGGAAACCCCTCTATCACACAAAGATTCATCCAGTACTATCTGTTCCGATCCAAGTCCAATTAAAAGCTGGAGCCGGCAAGTAGGATCTTAAGTATTCATAAATTCAGGAAATAAGAAATGAGGAAATGAGCATATAGCACTATATATTATAGGTAATGAATTCGATATCTTTAAAATGATTAAATTCATCATTTTATGGAAGGTAAGGATAAAAAAGTTAAATAAATCCTGGTACTTATATGTGGGAGAAAATTAAAAGAAGTATAAATATTATTATTAAAACCTATTTCCTATTTTCTTTAAAAGCGACCATCCTATCTTTATTTCTACCTGTCATGATTATTATGATTGCTTTGACCGGTTTCCTATCCTATCGGTTGGCTATTAGTCAGTTGGAAGAAAATGCACATAATAATATTAATGATACGCTATTTCAAACAAAGGGCTATATTGAAAACGTCCTATCCAACTCCTTCGAACAATTGGTTGCCTTATCCAATGATCCTCGGCTCCTTTCGATAGTAAGAATGGAAGAGAACGAAGCGGACGCTGAGGATTATATTAATATAAGCCAATTATTAAAGGCAATCTATATGAATTATAATTCCAATATAGATTCTATATTCGTAAATATTAACGATGGTAATTTTGTGATGTATCAAAGCGAATATTCTTTGAAACCAGGTGAATTCCCTTATCAGGCTTACATGAAACAACCAATGCGAAGCAATGAAGGCTTCTATTGGCTTAACTCCCACGAAGATTCTATATTCAAAAGTAAATCACAGGTTATCAGTGTGTTGAAGGTTATTGGTCATGATGATTCTAAAGCTAATGGCGTACTGATTTTTAACCTCCGGAATGATTTTTTCGAAAAGGTAATTGATTCATCACTGATAGGCGGGCATGGCTATATTGCCCTTGTAAGTCCTGACGGAGAACTCAATTCAAAGGATGCTCCAGATGGATACAAACTGAATGAAGAGCAATTGGCCCACCTGCAACACTTAAAGCCAGCGAAGGGAATGTATGAGTTTGTAAATCCGAACGGAAAGAAAATGATGGTTATATACGACACGATTGGGACCAACAAATGGAGAATAGCTGCTATCGTCGCAACAGATGAAATTGTTAAAAAAGCTACTTACATTAAATATGTCACCATTGCCGTCATTTTGATCTTGGCCATCCTTTCTATTATCATTGCTAACTTCTTAGCAAGATATATATCAAACCCGGTCTCGGATTTAGTGAGACAAAGTAAACTTATCAATGAAAATAACCTATCTCTTACATATAATCAAGGTGGACCAAAAGAGATTACCATGTTGAATAAAGCAATGGAAGAAATGATGATTCGTATTCACTCCCTCCTTGAACAGATTAGACTTGAACAAGAAGATAGGAGACAACTTGAATTTGCTGTCCTTCATTCTCAAATTAACCCGCACTTTTTATATAACACGCTCTTTTCTATTAAAGGATTAAGCGACATGGGCTTAAATAAGGATGCTAGTGATATGATTACAGCGCTTTCGAATTTCTTCCGCATTAGTATTAGTAAAGGAAAAGAAATCATCAGTTTAGAAGAGGAATTCACCCATATTCGAAATTATCTCTTTATCCAAGAAATGCGTTATGGAGACAATTTTGAATATCTGATACAAATAGAGGAATCAATCACTTCCTATCAAATTATAAAATTGACTCTACAACCTTTAATAGAAAATGCTATTTATCACGGAGTGAAACAGACGAGGGACAAAGGGCGAATTATTGTAAAGTCCAAAGAAAAAGGAGATTTAATTTACCTTGAAGTGATAGATAATGGAGTCGGCATGAGTGAAGAAAGGTTGCAGGAAATACGGAGAGAACTGAAAAATAGAACCCACGATTCAACCATTGGTATTGGCTTACGTAGTGTTCACGAAAGAATCCGATTACACTTTGGGGACCCCTACGGAATTCAGATTGAAAGTACGGAACATGTCGGAACACGGATAACAGTTATTTTCCCAAAAACGAAGGAGGGATAACTTTGTGTAAGGTAGCTATTGTTGACGATGATCGCATTATCCGACGTGGTCTAAAAAGTGTCATTCCTTGGGAAGAATATGGTTTTTTATTTGTCGGTGAAGCAAATGATGGAGAAGAAGGACTCGCTTTAATTGAAAGAGAGCGGCCACATATTGTTGTATCAGACATTAAAATGCCATTTATGGATGGTTTGGAAATGGCAAATATGGTTAAAAAGAAAAACTGGAATACTAAGATTATCTTACTAACTGGTTATGAGGATTTTAAATATGCCCATGAAGCTATTAAAGTGAAGGCATTTGATTATCTATTAAAACCCGTGGAAACGGATCATTTACTTGAAAAGTTGAATGCAGCACGCAAGGAATGGGAAGAAGAAAATCAAAAAGAAAAGCTCATAGAAAAAACAATTCCATATCAGCATCAATTATTTCTTGATAAGTGGTGCTTGAATAAAATATCTGACGAAGGAATTAATAGAAAATTCAATCACCTCATTCAACCTTCGCCCAATGGGTATTATTATGCTCTCTTAGTTCGTTTGGATAGTCTATATGATACGGAAAATAAGAGAATGTTTGCAAAAAATGAACTAATGAACCTTTCTAGGCAACTGTTAGACACGCTTTCAATTAAACATGAAGCTTTATATGGAGATAAAGAAGATGTTTATCTTCTAACAGGATTGGAAGCAAATTCTTCCTTGGAAGCGGAACTATTAATTAAGACTTTTTCGGAGGAGTTAGTGACACTTGTTCATGCAAGTGGACAGACTACAGTAACCATTACCATAGGTAAGCGAACTCAGCATATATATGACCTTAATCACTCATTAGTAGAAGCACAATTGGCCATGGATCAGCGGTTCAGAATGGGGAAGAATACAACCTATTCTATTGATGATATTCAGTTGTCTTCCATTAAAGAATTAATTGATTATCGACATTTTGAAGATGAGCTCGTACAAACCATTCATTTAGGTCTATCTGGAAAAGTCAAAGATCAATTTGATAAAATGCGAAGTTTCGTTTTACAAGTAAACAAACTATCTCTAGAGGAAATATCATTACTTATGTTACGGATTAATAGTTTGTTATTTCGAGATTTCAGTAAGTGGGAACACGAGTGGGGTAAAAAAAAATTCATCGATACTCAAAAAAAGATAATCACGTTGCAAACGATCGAAGAGTTATTTGAATGTATGGAGGAGTTAGCAGTAAATCTTGCCGATTATGTACGCTTTCAAAATATGAATCTAAAAGAAACAATTGTTGATAAAGCTATTGTTTGTATTAGAGAAAAATATTTTTTGGAGGATTTATCACTTCAGAAGGTTGCAGCTGAAGTGCATGTAAGCCCCGCTTATTTGAGCAGTCTCTTTAAAGCAAAAAAAGGATTTAATTTTAGTGAATGTGTAATGGAGACAAGAATGAAAGCGGCGATGCAATTATTTAGAGAAACAGATTTAAAAACGTATGAGATATCTGAAAAGATAGGGTATTCGAATCCACGCTATTTCAGCAGTTGCTTTAAGAAATATACTGGGCATACACCAGCTGAATATAGGAAGCTTACATGAAAATAAACTATCATAGTGGTCACAAGACGTAGGGTCAAAATGATTATGCCGGGTTTTGTTATCCATTTAAAAAAACACTAATTTTAAGGAGAGATATACATGGAAACTCGTTATGCGCATCATCCCGAAGATATGAAGACATATACTACCAATCAATTAAGAAAAGAATTTCTTGTCGAAAGTTTATTTGAACCAGGGAAAGTGAATCTGACCTATACCCATGTGGATCGAATGATTTTTGGTGGAGTGACACCTATAGAGCAAGAATTAACGATTCAACTAGATAAACAATTGGGAGTCTCTTACTTTCTCGAACGCCGGGAATTAGGCATTATTAATATTGGCGGGGCTGGTTCAATTACGCTTGATGGAGAAGAGTACCTCATGGACAAAAGAGATGGACTTTATGTAGGGAAAGGAACAAAAGAAGTGTGGTTTCACTCCAAGGATCCATCTAATCCCGCAAAATTTTATATTAATTCAACACCAGCACATCACACGTATCCTACAGTGAAGATTGATATCGAGAAGATTGATCCCATTGTTACAGGTGATCCTTCTACATTAAACGAACGCAAAATATACCAATATGTCCACCCAAATACTTGTGAGAGCTGCCAGCTACAAATGGGGCTAACTATGCTTGCTCCCGGTAGCGTATGGAATACGATGCCTTGCCATACTCACGAAAGACGGATGGAAGTGTATCTGTATTTTGATATGGACAAGGACACTCGTGCCTTTCACTTTATGGGTAAGCCCGATGAAACAAGACATCTTATCTTGAAGAATGAGGATGCAGTAATTTCACCAAGTTGGTCCATTCATACAGGAACAGCTACAAGCAACTATACATTCATTTGGGGAATGTGTGGGGAAAATATTACTTACGATGATATGGACCATGTGAAAATGGAAGAATTACGCTAAAATCAATCAAATATAGGGGGATTTGACATGTTAAATGATTTACGAAACTTTTCGACTGATTATTTTAGACTAGATGGGAAGGTTGCGATAGTCACGGGGGGAAATACCGGTTTAGGTCAGGCATATGCGGTTGCCTTGGCAAAGGCGGGAGCTGATCTTTTTCTCGTTACACACAATAATCGATTCGATGAAACGAAGAATCTGATTGAAGAAACTGGACGACAAGTGGAATTCTTCCAAACAGATCTGACCGACCGTGATTCTATCAAAGAAGTCATCAGTAAATGTGTCTCTATTTATGGAAAGATAGATATCCTCGTTAACAATGCAGGAACCATTCGTCGGACTCCATTACTTGAATACAAGGAAGAGGATTGGGACGCTGTCATGGATATCAATTTGAATGCAGTTTATTTATTAAGCCAGGAAGCCGCTAAAATCATGGTAGAACAAAAAAGGGGTAAAATCGTTAACATTGCCTCCATGCTGTCTTTTCAAGGTGGGAAATTCGTTCCTCCTTATACAGCAAGTAAGCATGCCGTTGCGGGGCTAACCAAAGCATTCGCCAATGAACTAGCTCATCATAATATACAAATCAACGCGATAGCTCCAGGTTATATCGCTACTGCCAATACAGCGCCAATTCGTGAGGACGAAAAAAGAAATGCTGAAATTTTATCACGTATTCCAGCTGGTAGATGGGCGTATCCATCTGACCTCATGGGAGCAATAGTTTTTCTTTCAAGCAACGCTTCAGACTATATGAATGGCCATATTTTAGCAATTGATGGAGGCTGGTTGGCAAGATAGGCTATAGATTGCGTTCATTTATTTGTGCCGTACATTTTATATGTACGGTCATTTTTAAAAGGAGGAAAAGTATATATGAACTTAAATCTAGGAGTCCGTGCACATGATATGGAAAAACGACCATTGGCAGAACTCTCTGAAGCTATTGCTGCAAAGGGATTTACCTGTATACAATTGGCCTTGCGTAAATCATTTGAAGACATGAACATTAATCCTGGCAGTCTTTCATCAGGTTTGGCTCGTTCTATAAGGAACTCCTTTCAGCAGCATCAAGTAGAAATCGCTGTATTAGGTTGCTACATTAATATGATTCATCCTAATTTAAATGAACGTAATAAAGGATTGGATTTTTTTAAAGAACATATCCATTTTGCCAAAAATTTTGGATGTACGATTGTCGGAACAGAAACAGGAAATGTGTATGCTGATATCAAGTATACAGAGGAGAATTTTCGCGAAGAACCATTTCAGGCAGTAGTCAACAGTGTCAGGGATTTAGTCAATGAAGCAGAAAAATTCGATGTAATAGTCGGGATAGAACCAGGGGTCAATCACCCTATATACTCCTCAAAAACCATGAAAAGACTGTTGGATACCATTTCATCACAAAATTTACAAGTCATCCTTGATCCTGTAAATCTCCTTACAGTTGAAACGTACATAAATCAAGAACAGATCATCCAGGAAGCATTTGATTTATTAGGCGACCGCATCGTAATAATTCATGCTAAAGACTTTACCATTAAAGACGGAGAGTTAAAAACGGTTCCTGTAGGTCAAGGGTTGCTTGATTATAATAAGATTTTTTCTTTAGTGAAAGAGAGAAAACCCGATATGAAAGTTTTAATGGAGTCTACAAAAGAAAAAGATATGGGAAACAGTATCCTCTATCTAAGGAAACAATACAAATCAACCGAGCAAACGGATAAATAATTTATATGGAGAATAATCATATTGAGATATGCTTTAAAGGGAATCCTCTTATCAATACGAACATTCCCAATCTCTTATTAATAAATGAATAAAAAAAGGGCAAGATACATACATATAAAGCGAATAATGAGTTTTTTGGGAGGAGGTCTATACACGGTAAAGTATAATAAGGAATTACTATTAAAAGAAGCCGCGAAAATAGGTTCTTTACCAGCTGGCACACCTTTACCCAAGATGCCTGGTTGGTCTCCATACCATGTAAGGTCTGGACGTGATTGGATGGGGAGGAGCCCCTTACTAGAGAGGTATCTTGATTCTTATCTCCAAAGAAAATAACCCTAGGAAATCCATAGGGTTATTTGTTATTTTATGCCATATAGTATTTTTTTTACTGAAGGACTTTTTGTTGTTAGTTTGACTGAATGGTAAGTTGGCCTTTCAACTTTATCCGCAGGTGTCGTACCAATCTTTTTTGCTTGTTCTTTCAATTTAGCGAAATTATACACCGTCTTTTTAGTGTTTGCTTCCATCGCTATCACCTCTTACTTATATTTTACTGAATTTCCCGCTTGAATTCAATTTATATCGTTAATTGCAGCTAGCGTATGATACTTTTGAAACAATTCATAGGTTAAGGAAGCGATTCCTGCTAGCAATTGGCCGTCATACTCATCGAAGGTCGTTCGATAACTATGCAAGATAATAACATACGTAACGACTGTTTCTTCATCGGTATAAACGTTTTCTTTGACCTTGATTGTATGGATCATATAGTTTTTAAAATAGATATGCCTGTCGTTTTCTTTGTTTATTGGAATGGCCAATCCCAGTGATGCGGCAACGTTTAAAGAGTTTCTAACAATTCTCGGGTAATCGGAATGATTCTTCCTGAATTGAGTCTCTGTCTTGATATCAAATTCAAAGAAAATGTCATCCTTCCTATAATACTCCATCATTTCATTCAGCATTTCTGTTAGAAAAGCTCGATAGCTGGTATGTACTCTCGTAATCCTCAAAAACTTATCGGTGTTTTCTTCCCGTAACCAATCAATGAGAAAAGCGAATTTATTCTGTTGAATAGTAATTCTCTCCGCAACATCCTGCTCTGCTGATTCTTTCTCAAACTCAAAGTTCATTAATTTAAACCGTTTCATACGTTCTAAAGGGATGGGAGCTAATAAAAAGAAGATTAACAAGAGAAGCAGATAGCCAAGGTGTTCAAACACGATTTTTGCTTTTTCGGATTCAGCTAGAGGTTGTACAATTAGAGAAGTCAAGGTCGGTTCCTTTGATACCTTCTGTACTTGCGTTTCATCTCCGTCCATTCTTTCGTCTTGAACATTTTTATTGGACCCTTCAAGGGATAGATCAATAAATTGATAGATACCCGACCCTATTATCCAAAAGAGACCCACTAAATATAATCCCATATAACATAATTTTAACCAATCTTTCCTAGTTGGATGATCGTTATTACTAGATGACAAGCGTGCCCACCTCTTTCATTCGTTCTTAATTATAACAGGTAGAGAGAAAGGCGCTACCAAAAAAGCAGAAAAATCAATGCCATGCAACATTGATTTTCTTTACATATAGAGAGGAAGGTTTACCTAAATCTATTATTCAACCTCGTAATCCCATAAAAAAGGGTAGCATCTCTGCCCGTTTTATTACGTGTATTCATGTATGGACGCAGACAATTCTGAAAGATTCGATCGCAGTGCTCTGAAGGTCCATATCTTTCATAACATATATCATGTGATTTACAGCACGAATCGACGCCATTAGTAGGTGCACCAGGTCCCGAACAACCCGGTCCGCACCACCTATATCCCGGTACACAAAAACCTCGATTTAACCGATTATTTCTATTCAACATACTACCTTCTTTCCTGAGAGGGATTAGCTATATTAAAGTATGTAGAATTAGCTGAAAATGGTAGGGCAATTATAATGACTGTCATAAAATACATATAAGAAAGGGCAGAAGCTTTGGAAATGAAAGAAGATAATTCTTGATAGACATGGTTTGATTACTGATACTATCACGTTTAGAAGGAATAATGGCTTCTTAGTAATTAAGATAGATTGGTAATAAGTTTTAAATACTTTCTCTTGTATTAGGCTCGGTTAAAGAGGTACAGTATTTTGAGACTCTGAAAAATTCACTAAAGGAGAACTACTTTGAATAGAAGTGATAGATTTAAAAAGCGTCGATGGACTTTATATATAGCCATAACCATATTTGCTCTTATACTTTTTCTCGGAACATGGAATCAAATAGCCAAAAATAAGAATACCTTCGTTCCAGCTGGAGGGACTTCAAATGATAGTAATCAAATGATAACGATTGAATTGCCAGATGGGAACGTGATGACGACTGATAAAAAGAATATATATTATAAAGACGACAAAATGTATTACAAAAGTAAATACGATGAAATTGATATAACCGGTGCCAAGATTACAGACGAAACAAATTAGACTTTTTCAAAACAACACAAGTTTAACCTATTTTCCACTAGGATCTCCAATGCTTTCAAGTGTAGCGGTTGCCATTTGTTTTCTAATGCGAATAATATGGGCATCCATTAGTTGTTTGGCTTTGTCCGCTTCCTTTAAAGCAATAGAAAAGTAGATATCTTTATGTTCTTGAAGCGTTTCTTGAAAATGACCGGGTTTTGCGAAACGATGTCGTCGGGTGGCACGGATTGTATCTTTCATTTGTTCACTAAGAGTCTGAACCAATCCAGAAAATATAGAGTTATTTGCTGCTTGTGCAATACTATTGTGAAACAGCAGATCTGCCTGCAAGCCAAGTTCTTCATCTTGTTCCGAGTTTGCCATATCTTCTAAAGCGTTCATGATATTTTTTAAATCTAAAGAGCTTGCTCTCTGTGCAGCAAGAAAAGCACACTCGGTTTCTATTACCCGTCGAACTTCCAACATTTCATAAATCAAGTGGTTCTCAGCATTTATGATCGTGTTAGATAAGCGTGCAATTAATGACTGAACTTCAGATTGCCTAATAAATGTCCCGTCTCCTGGTCTAACCTCAATGACGCCGTTACTCTCCAATACACGAAGTGCTTCTCTAATAGAAGTTCGACTCACCTTGAAACGATTGGACAACTCCCGCTCAGCAGGTAACTTATCTCCAGGTTTCAATTCACCGTTAATGAAAGATTCCTTAATTTGATTGAAAATGATTTCGTACACTTTGGGGGACTTAACTGGTATAGAATCCATTACTTCCTACACATCCTTCAATAATATCTCAAAAGCCAACATCGGGTCGACTAAGGGTGACTCATTTTAATAAGTCTTTTATGAATAGAAAGCGGGCTATTATAATCAAAATATACTTTTTATTGAAAAAAGTCACGAATTTATATTGGTTAGACCAATATTGAAAATCATTCCAGTCTATTTCAGAGAAGTTTTTTCTCCTGAATAACATGGAAAGTATACTAAGTTGCTAAAAAAAGATTAATCCATGAGGAAAATAAGCAAAAAGAATAGTTGTTGAAAATATCAAAATATTTAGTATAATGTAATTGGTTAGACCAGTTATCTAATAATATCAATGGCGTCTAGCGAACCAACGTTGTTATGAAATCGGTTACAAGTTATTTCTAAACCCAGCTTTAATATTAAAAACATATTTTATTGCGAAAGTAGGAGATTTGGATGGTAGCAACTAGTGTAAATTTATTTAATGCATTAAAAGAAGTTCTCTCGGAAAGCCAAGTTACGGAAAACCAGACCGTAAGAGAATTGCATGGCAGAGATGAATCATATCATGCTGTAAGCCTGCCCGATATTGTCGTATTCCCTGAAACAACACAGCAAGTGAGTGAAGTTGTGAAAGTGGCGAATTTGTATAAAATTCCGATAATCCCTTTTGGTTTGGGCTCAAGCCTCGAAGGACATATCATTCCTTATCAACATGGAATAACCATAGATTTTTCCTTAATGAATAAAGTCCTGGAAGTACGTGAAAATGATTTTCTTGTAAAGGTTCAACCAGGTGTGACACGTTCGCAACTGAACAAAGAATTGAAAAAATTCGGTTTATTCTTTTCCGTCGACCCAGGAGCAGACGCCACACTAGGTGGAATGGCTGCCACCAATGCTAGTGGAACGACATCTGTCAAATATGGTGTAATGCGTGACCAAGTCCGTGATCTGGAAGTGGTTCTTGCAGATGGTTCAATTATACATACTGGCAATTTAGCCGCTAAATCATCATCAGGTTACCATCTTAACGGTCTTTTTGTTGGTTCTGAAGGAACACTTGGATGTTTTACCGAATTGACCTTAAGAGTGTATGGAATTCCTGAGCATGTTATGGCGGCAAGGGCTTCCTTTCCGACGTTGAATGATGCAGTGGAAGCTGTTGTATCCATATTGCAAGCTGGGGTCCCAATCGCAAGGGTCGAACTTGTAGATGAACCATCCATCAAACAGGTTAATCTTCATAATGAAACAAGCTTTACCGAGAAACCGACGTTATTTTTGGAGTTTCATGGAAATGAAGCAGGTTTGAAGCAGGACGTAGAGTTTACACAAGAAATCGTAGCCGAACATAATTGCCTCGATATTGAATTTGAGACGGATAATGCTGCGAGAAACCGTTTATGGGAAGCCCGCCATCATCTTGCCTATTCCTTCATCCATAGCCATCCTGGAAAACAACTAATGGTCACGGATGTCTGCCTACCGATTTCAGAGCTTTCAGGTGCGATCCTACATGCAAGGGAGACTGTGGATGCCTTGGGACTGACCGGAGGAATCGTTGGCCATGTAGGGGATGGCAACTATCATATATTATTAATGATCGATAACGAAAATCAAGAAGAGGTTGAAAGAGCTAAACAATTAAATGAACAAATTGTTCTTTATGCCCTAGATCGTAACGGGACCTGCACCGGAGAACATGGGGTAGGTTTCGGTAAACGGAAATATCAGAAACAGGAACATGGAGAGTCTCTATTGGTAATGGAAAAAATAAAAAAAGCGCTTGATCCTGAAAATCTATTAAATCCAAGTAAAATATTCTTGCAAGAAGGCGAGTGATGATATGAAAGTTCTAGAAGCATTCAGTGCTATTGCCGGAAAGTATTTTGCTGTTTGGGTAATCTTAATCTCCGTCATTGCTTTTATGTTTCCAGAACCATTTTTGGGACTTGGGGGATATATTACGATTTTGCTTGGCGTTGTCATGTTTGGAATGGGGCTCACTTTGAAGGCTGTTGATTTTAAAATTATCATAACAAAACCTCTGCCCGTAATAATTGGCGTTTGCGCACAGTTTATTATCATGCCACTTGTTGCTTTCCTTATTGCAAAACTCATGAATTTGCCAAATGAATTAGCTGCAGGTCTGGTTTTACTTGGCTGTGTGCCAGGCGGAACAGCCTCTAACGTTATGGTATATCTGGCAAAAGGGAACGTTCCCTTGTCAATTGCTATGACATCAGTATCAACCTTACTGGCTCCAATCATGACACCATTGCTTCTGCTTTGGCTTGCTGGTCAATGGATGCCAGTTAATTTCACAGCCATGTTTATGTCCATCATTCAAGTCATCATTCTTCCGATTATTTTAGGTCTAATCATTAAGCGGTTTTTCCCGGTTACTGTAGAGAAAAGTTTAACTGTACTACCACTTATATCGGTTGCAGCCATTATCACCATTGTGAGCGCAGTAGTCTCAGGCAACGCAACTACAATTGCTACATCAGGATTCCTAATATTTACTGCAGTGATGCTTCACAATGGATTCGGACTTCTTTTAGGTTACTTTGCAGCAAAAATGTCAGGACTTGATGAAGTGAATAGAAGAGCGATATCGATTGAAGTGGGCATGCAGAACTCAGGGCTAGGCGTTACTCTGGCCACAGCCCATTTTGGGCCAATGGCAGCACTCCCAAGCGTCCTCGCAGCTGCTTGGCATAATATCTCCGGACCCATACTTGCGACTTACTGGTCAAAAAAGTCCACTAACGATGAAAGCATAGAGGAAATGCCAATCCATCCAGTGGAGACTAAACTTTGATTATGAAGATTTTAAAGAATCCCTAGTTTTTAACTTGGGGTTCTTTACTGTCTGCAAGTGAACCATAAATAATTAGATAGTATTTAAATCCTCATAAAGCCTCGAAAATTTTTCGGTAAAATCATGGGGAATTGAAAGATGATGACCATTTTCAGAGAGTGGAATATATTAGGGAATAACATAAAGAATCTAAATCAATATTGCTCATTTATTTTCTTTTCATACCCTTCGATGTATAATTAAGCTTATTTCTTATTGGAAGGAATTAATCGAAGAGACTACAAAGAGAAAAATGAGGTGTGGAAAAGTGATTGCAAAAACAGAAGAAGATTTTAATGGTCTAAAGGAAATTGGTAAAATCATCGCTTCCATTAGAGATGAATTGGTACAAAGATCAATTCCCGGCATAACGACCAAAGAACTTGATGATATCGCGGGAGAGCGTTTAAAAGAGGCCGGAGCAGTTTCCGCCCCTAAAGGGGAATATGATTTTCCGGGCTATACTTGCATCAGTATTAATGAGGAAGTTGCACACGGCATCCCTGGTGATCGCATTATTCAAGAAGGGGATCTAGTCAATATAGATGTATCTGCTTCAAAAAATGGATATTTCGCAGATACTGGAATTTCATTTGTAGTGGGGGAAGGAAATGAAGTCTTAACCAAACTATGCGACGTTGCCAAACTGGCGTTTGAAGCAGGTCTTAAGAAAGCAAAACCCGGATCCAAAAAAAGCAAACTCGGAAAAGCAGTATTTGAAACAGCAAAACAACATGGATTCACCGTTATTGAAAATCTCACCGGACACGGTGTTGGACGAAAGATACATGAAGCTCCTGCCCATATTTGTAATTATTATGATCCATGGGATAATGATATATTAAAAGAAGGGATGGTTATCGCTTTCGAACCATTCATCTCGACCTTAGAAGAAGAGGTCTTCCAAAAAAATGACGGATGGACCTATGCTACCGAAAAAAGCTATGTAGCCCAATTAGAACATACGATCATCCTTACCAAAGATGGCCCGATAATTGTTACCCTTTAATACAGTATACGGTAAATAAAAAAAACTGCCGTCGACAAAGCCGACTGCCTGATAATAAATGAAGGGGGCTGCCCTAAAAGTCATTTTCCTGACTTTTGGGACAGCTCCTTTTTATTCCTATCAATTCAATACCTTTCCATTTTTGTTCAAATTCCTATTTTCCTATAGCTAGCTTATGAATAGCAAATAAGAAAAGGAAAAGCGGGAAAGGGATCTCCATAAGAGACCTGAAAATTCCCGTAACATATTACTTACTAATTAATATAGTTTTTTGAATAAGTAAACCAAGGTGAAGTAAAGGAATCAAGGCTGCATTAACTTTGCCATTTGTGCTTCAAATTCAGCGTATGTGATTTTACCAAGAGCTAAATTCATACTGTAAATATAAATTAGTTCAGTTTTCGAGTAGCTATTTTTTATTTTTAGTGATTGATCTTCATCCGCGAGAGACTCTAAAATATGACACTTTTTCGAAAATGCTTCGTAGTAACGATAACCGAATTTCCGTTGGGAAATGGCGTTAAAATGAATACCATCTGGATTGGCAGTTAAACCTTCTGCTGATACAAAATAACAATTTGGCTGCTCATGAGTGAATCGACGTAAATGTTCGTTTATTTCTTGGAATTCTGTTGAGTACTTTCCGAAACCATTTTTACCAAGAAAATCACCAAGCCCCCCGATGATTAATGGGATATTTTGAAGGTTTAATTCTTTTCGTAAAGTTTCAATGATAAGAGATAATTTTTCATAATACGTTTCATGTAGTGAATTATTGCTATCACTTTCACCTTGATGCCACAGTATGCCACAAATTTCACTAGTTTCCAGAGCAAACCTTGCTTCAGACAACGCATGTTGAAAAAGAGTACCCTGGGGATGCCAATCGTTCAAGGAGCTGCCGCCTTCTGCACAAGGAATCAAACCAATTTCTTCATCTGGGTGGCTTTTCGACCATGCCTCTGCAAAAGATGCTGCTAGACTTACACCAGCAACTGGTCGATCATAATTAATCGGTTCTGTCATCATTTGCCACTGACCGTTGCGCAGCATTTTTATTTTTTCATTATAGATAGGTTCTACCTCATGCAAGAATCCACGACCCGCCATATTTGATTGCCCTACCATTAAAAAAGATTTTATCATTTAATTTTCAGTCCTTTACGTAATATTCTATTTGGATTTCGATATTATAGAGTCTAATCAGGTATATCGTCAACTCGATGTATTTACTTGTTTAAATGCATGCCTGTGCCTAGTAAAGCGTCAATGGGTAAGCGGGAAGTAAATCCCTAATAAAAAGGACTTTGGTCGTTTATGAATACACAATAACTATATATTACATTTAACTATTCTTGATAAACACAAATAATTAGAATAATATGTAATTTTAGTTACATTTTATGATATTGTTAAATATGATAGTAAGAAACATTTTTTAAATAATAGTAAACTGATAAAATGCGGAAGTTACTTTAATTTAGGAGAAAAATATATGAAGCAAATAACATTTGAAGATATTTATACGCTAGGACAAGTAGTGGCTAAAAATGAACAATACAGACACGTTCATTACCCACAGATGTTGACTAGGTATGATAGTAATTTTATTGAGTTTACATATGTACCGCATTTATCTGAATTTAAAGAAGCGGAAACGTACTTAAGGGAATATCATCTGAAAAAAGGACAAAAACATGTTAAATTTTATTTTCCCGCTAATGAAAAACCAACACTTGAACTTATTGCTTACCTAACTGATAGAGAATATGAAATAGGTTTTATAGAATTATATGTTATTCAACCAGAATGCTTTCCTGTGTTGAGAACGAACCCGGATATATACATTCAAGTCGTGACAGATACGAACCTAGAAATCTATCTTCAGCTAAATTATCAATATGATTTAATTTTTGGAAGTGAGTTTGCCAATCAAAAAATCGATTTGAACAAGCGCCAATACAAAAATAAGGATATACTTCAGCTTCTGGCATTTTATAAAGGGGAGCCAGCTGGATGCGTCGATATCATCATCTCCAATGACACAGTAGAAATAGACAACCTAACTGTTGAGCAGAAATACCGAAATAAAGGAATCGGTAGCGCATTACAAAAATTTGTTATGGATAGATTTCCTGAAAAGTTCGTTATCTTAGTTGCCGATGGGGAAGATACGCCAAGGGAAATGTATAAAAAACAAAGCTATCAGTATCAAGGATTTAAATACGAAGCTCAAAAAATATATCAAGATTAGTTTTTCGTTCATGCTCATCTAATGTACTAGTCAAGAGGGTTTTCTAACAGAAAATCCTTTTTTCGTATCAAGATCACGCAGTATTGTTAGGGGGAGTGCTTTTATGAAGCAACTAAAAAAAAAAAATTGCAGTTATTACAGGGGTTAGCCGCCTGAGTGGAATCGGGGCTGCCATTTGTAAAGAGTTAGCTGACTCGGGCTATGATATATTTTTTACCTATTGGACGGAATATGACAAGAAAATGCCTTGGGGTATAAAATTAGATGAGCCTATGATATTAAAGGATGAATTAATAAAAAAGGGTGTGAGAGTAGCTTGTATGGAGTTAGATTTAACTACTCATGAGGCACCATCAAAACTCTTTGATACAGTCTCTAAACAACTTGGTTATCCTGATATTTTAATCAATAATGCAGCCTACTCTACTAACAACGATCGCTCTAATTTAACAGCCGAAGAGTTAGATAAGCATTACATGGTAAATGTTCGCGCAACAACATTATTAAGTTGCCAATTTGCTCAAGGCTTTAATAAAAAAACGGGAGGAAGAATAGTCAATATTACATCAGGTCAGTTTCAAGGACCAATGCCTGGTGAAATAGCCTATGCCACGACAAAGGGGGCTGTGGATGCATTGACCATAACATTATCGGCTGAACTAGCTACGAAAGGAATAACGGTAAATGCAATAAATCCAGGCCCGACAGATACAGGATGGATGACAGAGGAAATAAAACAAGAATTAAAACCGATGTTTCCTTTTGGGAGGATAGGTGAGCCAAGTGATGTTGCAAAAACAATTAAATACCTAGTAGGTGATGAGGCAGCATGGATAACAGGCCAAATCATTCACTCAGAAGGTGGATTTAAAAGATAAATAAAAGGGGTTCTAATATGATCATAAGAAAAGCAACGTTAAACGATGCCAAAGGAATAGCAAAAGTTCACGTTGACAGTTGGAAAACTACATATGCGAATATCATGCCAGTAGAATACTTAAATCAATTGAGTTATGAAGAAAGAGAGCGGTTATGGGAAAAGAACATGACTAATAGCGATGTATTTGTAGCAGAAAACGCAGAAGGAAAAATTGTTGGCTTTTCTTCTGGTGGTATAGAAAGATCGAATAACTACCCAGGTTACACTGGTGAATTATATGCTATTTATATTTTAAAAGAGTATCAAGGGAATGGGTTAGGGAAATTATTAGTTAAGCCCATCATTAAAAAACTACATCAAAAGAACCTTTTTTCCATGGTTGTCTTAGTACTTGAAGATAATCCTTCTCGTCTTTTTTACGAGGCTCTTGATGGAAAGAAAATAGACACCATTGAAATTAATATTGCTGGGAAGAAACTCGATGAACTTGTATATGGATGGAAAGATAGTAGAACAATATTATAAATAAAAGTTCTCAGCTAAGCGGTTATTTTTATTCAACTATAGTAAAAACTATTGAAAAGATCTATCTTTTATTGTTATGCTAATGGTCTGAATAATATAAGAAACAAGCGGAAAGGAATTATATTATGAACAGATTAGATGGAAAAGTTGCAATTGTTACAGGTGCAGGCCAAGGTTTAGGACTATCGTTCGCGAAAGCGCTTGCAAAAGAAGGGGCAAAGATTACGATCGCTGAGTATAATGTTGAAACAGGAAAAAAAGCGGTTGAAGAGCTAAAGGCAATGGGAGCGGAAGCATTATTTGTTCAATGCGATGTGTCTAACGAAGAACAAGTAAAAAATGTTGTTAAGGAAACGGTTGAAACGTTAGGAAGCGTAAATATATTAGTCAATAATGCACAGGCTACAAAGCCAACAGCTCCTATACTTGAAACTACTTATGAATCGATGGAACTGGCTTGGAAAACAGGTACAGTCGCTACATTCTTCTTTATGCAGCAATGTGTCCCGCATATGATAGAATCAGGTTACGGGCGTATCATCAATGTATGTTCAGATACTGGCATTGATGGTCTAGAAACCTTCTCTGCTTATGGTTCTGCAAAAGAAGCCATTCGTGGCTTAACGCGTGTTGCAGCTCGTGAATTTGGTAAACATGGCATTACGGTAAATGTCGTTTCTCCAGGCGCGCTGACGCCAGCCGCAAAACTTTGGATGGAATCTGATCCAGAAGGATATAAGAAAACAATGGATCCAGTTCCAATGGGCCGTCTAGGTGACCCAGACATCGATATAGCTCCAGGCGTTGTATTCTTAGCCAGTGAAGAAGGAAGATTCATGACTGGCCAGACTGTCTTCTTAAATGGTGGACACACATTCGGACGTTAAAGAATTACATCTACAATTGTTAGTATGATAAGGGCGATGGATTTGTCAGTGACAAATCCATCGTTTTCAGTATACTCACACATTCAAGAACAAGTGAACAACACCTAGAAAATACCGTTAATTAACTATCGGAGCAGATTAGTATGGTTAAAGCGATGCTCCACATTTCTTTAAAAATGTAACAGCTACATCACAACAAATTGATTATACGGATACAGATGTCATGTTAAAACAATTAATTCATAAAAATGAAGGTTTGCTAATTGGAGCAAATCAACGAAAGTATTGAGAAGGAAAATTAAACTACCTTTAACTGCTAACGCTAAAAAGAATTTGAAATATTATTTAAGCTATCAAGTCTTAATGGAAGCCTTAGATATTTTAGTAGATTTCTCTGGTACTGCTGAATCTGGATTATCAAATGCTTTAAAAAAAAGTAGGAGTACCAGATTAAATATTAAGAAAAAAGAGGAGGTAAAGAAAAAAATGTCACATTCAAAGAAAATGCCATTAGAAATTATTATGAATATTTTATCCCTATTAACTCTTACTTTAGGTTTCATACAAGTGTTTTATAAATGGAGTATTTCGGAAAATGGTGACGTAAAGAGTTTTATAGCATTACCTCTAATAGCAGTTGTAGTTTGGGGGGCGTTTACATTCATCGAAAAGTCTGACGAAAATATTAATTTACCCATTTTTATAAATGAAGATAAAGATATAAATATTAGATATAACAGGTTGTTCGTGAATATTGTTAAAAATATTATTGTAATTGGATTGGTTGTTGTAAATTGGCGAGATTTAAGCTCTGTCACTAATCTTCTAATAATAAATAGAGGTGTATAAGCGCCATCAAAAGGCAGCCTTTTGATGGCCTTTTCAATGTATGATTCTTAATATAACCATACATTCAAAATTAGAGAAATATTTGCAACCAAATGACTTTCCCATTCGACTATATTGTAAAGGGAGCGAAAGAGTGGAGACGGCCTATTTAGCAAGAAAAGCACAAAAAGGTAATCAGGAAGCATTTGAAATGCTGATTTCTTCCGTTCGAGTAAAATTATATCGAACTGCCTATACAGTTATTAACATTATCATATATTCAAAACCTTTTTAAAAAATTAGAATAATTTTAATAATATGTAATATAAGCTACAATTTATGATATTTTTATTTACAATTAGGGTGAATAAGAGGAAAAAAGGAGCGTTTTGATGAAAGATCGCAAACTTATCTTTATTTTTATACCATTACTTAGCGTAATCGGATTATATCTTTTCATAGACATTGAAAAGGATTATAGCAAACTTTCAATGGTAGAGTTACATAAGCTGGCACAAAAAGAAGATGTAGAAGCACAAGGGATTTTACTTACTATTTTCAAGAAGAATAAATGTAGAGGTTGATTATGAGGAAAGTTTAAAATGGTACCTTAAGAGTGCTAAAAATGAAAATACCTCAGCTATGGTCAACTTAGCTTATCTTTATGGAAATGGAATAGGTGTAGAAAAAGATTTAACAAACGCGTTTAAATGGAACTTAGAGGCGGCTAATAGTGGAGATTCAAGTGGTATAAATTTTATGTTTGAAAGGCTGTGGATTTTATGCAGGATTATGAAGCAATACTATTTGACTTAGATGATACCTTACTTAATAGAGATAATGCAGTTGATAAAATGTTTTTAATGATTTTAGAAGAGTGTTATGAAGATGTTAAACATTCAGTTAAACTCGAAATGTTACAAAAATTTAAAGAGTTTGATAAAAGAGACTATGGCTATAGTGATAAAACAAGAGTCTTCGAGTCATTTTTCGAAGAATTTCCACCAAAATATAGATTGATAGGTGATAACATTCAAGATTTTTGGAATAATAATTTTCCACATTGTTTTTCCATAAGTCAAAATACAATAAATCTCTTAAATGCTATAAGAAAGCAATTGAAAGTTGCGATTATAACAAACGGCTCAACGCAGCGACAAAAAGCAAAAATACTTAATACTAATTTAGATGATTATTTTGATATAATCATCATTTCTGAAGAAGTAGGGTTTAGTAAACCTGACAAAGGTATATTTGAATTAGCACTAAATAAGCTAGATGTAAAACCCGAATCCGCATTATTTGTTGGAGATGACATAGTGAGAGATATTGGTGGTTGTCAAAATGTTAATATAAAAGGCATTTGGTTCAATCCTCATATGAATAAGAATGATACCGATATAAAACCATATGCTGAAATTGATTCTCTTGATAGATTATTAAGTTATATTTGACTCTAATAAGATTGTGAAGATTATTTCTAAACTACCTGGTAGTTTTAGATTAATACCCGATAAAGCTGCTTCCTTTTGGAAGTGGCTGTTTTTACACCTCACGCAAATAATTGACTGTAATCAAATTGGATTTTTGACACGCACTCAGATAATGATTACTGGCACACATTGAAATTAGTGAAGGGAGATCCTGTGTATACTTCATTTTCACAATATTCTTTAGTATCTCGAGGGATTTTATAGAAATAAATGGTATATTGGTAGGAAGACACTATGGAGGTTGCCTCATGCCAATGACGATTAAAGTTATAAGAGGTTGTTTATAAATTGGATAAATTAATTTCTCACAGTCACTTATTGGTACCCCTATTTATAAGAAAGGAAACAAACCTATATTTTCATTTGGAATATAATAGGAAGGTGGAATGATTATAAAAAATCTAGCCTATTTAAAACTTACTACTTCGGAGAGTATCCTTTTACTGAAGAGCTTGGTCTAATATGAAGTTCGCTTTAATTAAGGGGTTAAAACGCGAACCAGTAATGTTAGTAAAGAAGAATATGTCAAAAAGGGCATCTATCAAGTTCAATACGACAATAAATTTCATAAATGCTTAGAGGATTGGATGGTTAAGTTCCAAGGGGTGGCTACTAATTATCTTGATAACTACCGTTATTGGTTTCGTTTCCTTGAAATAGATAAAAATCGGAATTTAAAAAACGAGTAGAACAAATGCTCTTTTCGGCCTGCCAAAAATTTATTAATACTACTGTTGAAATGCTAAGAAGTGCATAAAAAAGACTTCTTGAGAAGTCCTAATTAAATTGAGTTTCTACTAACTCAATCAACTTATCGGTTATATCATTTGTAACGGAATAGATAGTATTTGTATCTTCTGTTTTCATAAATGTGCTTCTTTGTCCTTTCTCGCCTATCCATAAATATAAACTTTTTTGATTATCCTTATCATAAACGACATTCATATAAAATTCGGGGGCAGCCATATCAACTATACCAGGTTCTCTTACTGCACTTGAAAAGATGTCCTGAAAGGCTTTTAAGGTTTCTTTGTCATCAAAGGTGATTTCATTAGAACCTTTTGTTTTTGAAATGCTAATGCTTTTAAAATCAGTGGTGATTGATAGTTTATTATCATTCTCCGATTTAGTAGTTGGATTTGCAGAGAGTTCATTAGTGTTTTCATTCGATTGACAAGCAAAAAGAATTGCAGAAGTGGATATTAAGAAAACTGCCAAAAGAATAGTTTTTTTCAAGTTATATTACCTCCAAAAGGTTTATTTTTAACTACCTTTCTATATAGACGAGTCAAATCCTCCAAATGAATCCTCCAAATGTTTCTATGGCAGAAGCCTATATACTATTCATCAAATTATAATATTCTAACTTCGCATACAGATTAATCTTTTTGTCCTCTAATTTAATCATAGGGGTATTCCCAATTAATGCCCCTAATTTTTCTAACTTCTTCAGCATAATATGATTCCTTTCCTGGTACAGTGTGATTAAAATTAGAATTTTAATCACGAACTACCTCTATTATATGTAAGTAGATAGTTCGTAATTAGATATCCCTTCTTGCTGACTTTTCATATTTAGTAATTCATTAAATATGCTTTCACATCGAACATATATGTGCATAAAAAAATATAAGGCTAATTACATTTTCATTTTTTTACTAAGCATGTTGTTTTTTTGTTATCATATTTGCAAAAATCCAATATTTAATTCCAGCTAATCCTGCAAAAATACCAGCGCATATCATTGTAAAGCTGAAATGAGGTTGAAGAAGATTTCCATATAATATAAGTCCTAATGGAGGAATGTGGTGGCAATTTTGGTTTTACCGCTTGGAAGTTTAGCAGTTATGCTTACTACATCCACTGGTGTCATGGCACGACATGCACCAGATGAAAGTCATTCCAATGGTAAAGAAAGCTTTTGATTTTCTTACCTCTGGTTCTAATACTTTTTCTGAGTTCATTTTATTTTTTCTCCTAATACTAACTCGAGATTATCAAGTAATGAATATGTATCTCGTTTAAGTGTCAAAGGATCGGTTGCTGTGACAAAAAACAAACCAGAGAAATTTAGAGCACCGGCTACTAAATCAAATTTGGGTACTGAGCTACCACTAGCTATAGTTACTCCCTCTATCACTTCGACTTTTGTACCGGGTGACACAAGTTTTGTCCAGTCTATTTTTTCCGAATCAAATACTGGCGAAGATGACCATGATTCTCCACGACTATTTGCAGCTATAAAAGCAACAGTTGCTGCCGCTTTTTTCGCTCCGGTAACGTGCATACGTGATGGTAGTTCAACTTTTTCTCCCATAAGTGCTTGTGCAAGAAGACCAATTAAATCTATACCAAATGCTT
This sequence comes from Peribacillus sp. NPDC097295, assembly GCF_044761665.1. Classification (NCBI taxonomy): domain Bacteria; kingdom Bacillati; phylum Bacillota; class Bacilli; order Caryophanales; family Bacillaceae; genus Peribacillus; species Peribacillus sp. NPDC097295. Next base: position 11,397 of record NZ_JBIWCW010000009.1, on the reverse strand, counting down.
CTTCAACTTCACGAATCACCATTGCGCCAGGTAATCTAGCAGCTGTTTCAATTAGACATAGTTCTCCATCTGGCATAAGTTTAATTTCTGTATGCGTTCCAGCTGTTTCAAGTCCTAATGTATCTACAGCTATTCTTGCAATTTCTTCAATTTTTCTTTGTTTATCTTCAGCTAAAACGCAAGGTGCTTGATTACTTACCTCAATAAAAGGTGGTATAGTCGGTAGTCTAGAAGTAATACAGATTGGATAGTACTGCCCATCAACTACAATTCCTTCAACACTTAAATAATCTCCGTATCCAGGTTCTTCATACCAAGATTCAGTACTTGACTTTATTATTTCCTCAGCTATAAATCTATTTATATCCTCATCATCCATATACTCAACAGCTCCAGTTGAAGCGGTGTTATTGACTTCTTTAACTAATGTATCCCACACTTCTTCTAGATTTGTATCATAATCTATAATATATTGACCTACTGAGCCTGCACTAAGAGTTGGTTTAAGAAGAAAAGGCTTTTCTAACTCTAAAAATGCCTTATGTAGATCAACATCAGAAGTGACACCTCTAAAGTTTGGTCCTGGTACTCCCGTCTCTAACCAACGCATTCGCATTTTCAATTTATCCCTTGCATTGGCAACATTCAAACCAGGACCACGAAGACCTAACTGCTTACAGCTTTCAGCTACTGCCCAGATTGCAAACTCTGAAAAAGTAATTATTGCATCTGCATTTATTTCTTTTGCTGCCGATACAATTTGCTCAACCATCTCATTTCCTCTTAATGTGGTTTCTAACGTTGTTTGTTTAATTGAATCGCAATATTTAATAACTTCTTTTTGGTTAAAATCAGAAATTGGTGCAATGATTAACGCATGAATATTTCCTTGAGCAGCAAGCTTAGGTAATGCATATTCCAATGCTGGCCCACCTTTACCAATAACAAATAAAATCTGTTTCATATTTGTATTTTCCTCCTCAATTCGTAATTCAAATATAAAATTAATACTTACGTGGGAGTTCCATGCAGATAGGTGCTGGCTCAAACCCATTCTTTTTATAGAATTCTCCAGAGTCATGATCAGGATGAATAATAAATTCAACTTTTTCAAAAGGTTCTGTAGCCTTATTTAGTAATTGACTACCAATCCGTTTATTTTGGAATTCGGGTAATACTGCTAGGTCTGCAATAAAGGCATTATACGAAAAATCTGTAAGAACTCTTATTAAACCTACTAGTTGATTATCCACTCTTGCAGTTAATATATATTGAGCTTCTTTAATCATACGTTCTATTCTTTCTTCATCATCCAATGGTCTGTTTAACTCAGCAGCTTTAAAAAGAGTAATGACTTCACGTGCACTTGGTCGTTCTTCAATGTACAATACTTCTTTTAATATTTATACCACATGATAAATATTACAATAAATACTATTTTTTGCAATATAATCAAGGTAACTTAGTGATTGTATAAAGTCTTGTTATAGGAGATTAATAAAAATAATGTGTCATAACTTAAAGATATGACCCCATTTTTAGAGTGTAGTAGTATCAAGGTATTAAACGGTGTCACAATATAGGGTCAAGTGGGGGACACACTGGTCGTTACAAAGCTAGATCGTTTTGCAAGATCCACGGTAGATGCTCTTAAGACCATAAAATGAAGGTACATATTCTGAATATGGGATTGGTAGAGAATACACCTACGGGAAAATTGATATTTAGTGTGATGAGTGCTTTTGCCGAATTTGAAAGAGACATGATAGTAGAGAGAACTCAAGAAGGGAAAGCCATTGCAAAACTGCGCGAAGATTTTAGAGAAGGTAGGCCAAAGAAATTTATCAAGAAACAGATTGAACATGCTCTAGAACTATTAAAAACTAATTCCTATAAGCAAGTAGAAAATATGACCGGCATTTCTAAGAGTACCCGGATAAGAGCTAAAAGAAAATATAAGGAGATACTCTAATAGTTTGAATAAAACATTTCCCAAATTATACTTTGTCATTTTTGAACAAAAAAATTATTACATTAAGGAGAGATCATTTAGATTGAAAAATACTTTCCTGGATGGCGGAGGAAAATGGAATGGCACTGCATTTGAAATCTTTCGTAGAGTGCGAGGTTAATATGTACCATATGACTTAAAAGGTTTAGGGAATAGAATAGTCTATAACAGTCTTTAAAGCGATGGTGAAATTACAATTAGGCGTTAAAATTACCATAATATAAAATGATTAAAGAGTATTAACTAAATATAATTTGAAGTACATAATCAGGAAGTAATACTCATGAAGTTTAAAGAAGCATTTTTTAAGAAAATTAATAACGGAAGAGATAATATTGCTAGCTGGTATGCTAATAACAGAATTAATAACTTTTTAAAGCATAATTTATTTAAAGAAAGTAAAAGTATTGAAGAATTGAAAAAGGAAGTACAGGGAGTTGTTTCAACCAATAAAATCGAAGAATTTTATAAAGAAATGAAAAATAGAATTGATGTAGATTTAAGTAGTAAGAATTATGGAAGTTTAATTAAACACGTAAACATCAAGAAAGTATTAACTCGTGAGTTAGCGCATAAATATATAATCAATAAATTTGAAGAAAGATTTATTAAGTTATTAGATAGTAATTCGGAGTTTAGAAGTTTAGTAGAGGAAGAAATAGTAAAAGTATATTTTTCAGAATTGGTTAAAGAAGAGGCAATATAGCAATAATAAGACATTATCCCCTCAACCCCAATATTCATATGCGATTATTTGTTTAGTATTAGAGTGCGAAAATAGCCATTATCGCACTCTCTTTTTATTTGGAATTTTATTATAGCTGGAGTATTCTTTATTATTATTAATAAAATAGAAGACACCTATAAGAAGAGGATTCAGTTTAAGATTAAATTAAAGTAACTATATAGCTTCTCCGGCTTCTCCTCGTTTTACCTTAAAGATACCTAGAATTAACATAACAAGCCCTGTAATGAAGATTATAGGAAATAGGTACCACATTATTATAATTCCCCAACCACTTCTAACTATAAGTGCATAAGTTAAACCAATTGCGAAAGACGAGAATGGTGCTATCGCTACCATAGTTGTAATACCCCAAATAATTAATTTTCTTTTTTTCGACTTTCCTTTACATAAGTGATGAGCCACTATTGAACCCAAAATAGAAATTAATAACGCAACTGCGATTGCCATTTTAATGTTACTCCTTTCTTTTAGTATTACTTACATTGATCTTTATAAAATTGATACTTAAATTTATAAAGAATACTTAATCCTTAAATAGTCATATATTATCGTTTTCTTGAATATCCTTCCCTTGTTTTTTATAAAATTTGTTTTTAATAACTGTAGCATAATATTCTTTTTATTTACAATTACTTCCACGTTTTTTGAATTATTTATTATTTATGCTGTTTCATAAGAAGGTGTAGCTTCATTCATGAGATGGGATATATTGTTCCACAAGTCTTATTGAGCAAAAACGGGAAGTAGTAGGAATAAGATAAGTAGGCTATATTTCAAAAGAAAATACTAAATTTATTTTTTTGATGAGTTGCCGTGTTGTTATTCAATAAGAAATCTCACTTCATTAAATAACTATTTTATGAAGTTGAATGTAAACTTGCTTAACCAAGTTTCTATGGTCACCTTATATCCTCCAGAAGCGAATATATTCTCATAATCAATAACGATATAACTTACCGACCTGAATAGAAAAATTCAACTCCAATTGGATGATTCACAAAAACATGATACCAATCTAGCAATGAATGATAACTCTATCGTTGCAACTAAGAATAGTAAATATCCTCATAATCATTTCTACATACAACAATACTAGGATGTCATTTTATCTATAAATTCTAGTGTCAATACCATCATTTTAATTTAATTTTTTTACATTTATGTTATATTATTTAATATTATTTGAATTAGTTTAAATTTTCAGAGGTTACAAGAATCTTGCATTAGTTATAATGGAGGTATTTTTTTTGGACAATCTAACTTTAAAAATAGAATACCTTCTTAAGGTTCTCAAAAAATCTTGGTCATTAAATTCTAGTTCTAAGTGGACAATGAATAACCCTGCTAAGGGACAATGTGGGGTAACTGCCTTAGTGGTTAATGATATTTATGGAGGAGAAATTTTCAAAACTCCGACTCCGGAAGGCTGGCATTTTTATAATAGGATTAATAACAAATATTTTGATCTTACTGAATCTCAATTTACAAGCAAAATAATATATTTAAATATGCCTTCAAGTCGTGAAGAAGCCTTTTTGGACACAAATGGAATTCAGTATAATGCTCTAAAGCAAATAGTTTACTCCTACCTTACCGATGATAGCCTTCCATGTAGGCCAAGCCCTTCAGTAAAAAAGGGTAATCTCTGAATTAATAGGTTTTTAATAGGCTGTTTTTTTATAAACTTATTACACCCATTATATCTTTTTTTATTGATGGGGATACCTCAATATTTTGGTGCAGTGTTGAACTTGGAAGCTGCTAATAAATAAGTTACACTTACATTCGTCGAACTCAATATTGTAAAAAACTGGGTGTGGTAAAGCAACAATAACATTTGAACAAAGTAAAATATCAGTTGAATTATAAATTAACATAAAATTCAAATCAAAAAATGAGGGTTGTATTGATGAAGAAAAAAGCTTTAATAATAGTTGATGTCCAGAAAGCTTTTGATGATAAACAGTGGGGAGAAAGAAATAACTTAAATGCGGAAGAAAACATTAGTAAGATACTACAATTATGGAGAGAAAAAGGTTGGTTAGTAATTCACATACAACACACATCCGATAATCCGAATTCTTTATTTTATCAGAAGAATGAAGGGGTTTATATAAAAGAAATAGTTAAACCTATTAATGAAGAAGTTATTATAACAAAAAAAGTAAATAGTAGTTTTATAGATACAAATTTAGAAGACTTTTTAAAAATAAATGAAATAGAAACAGTTGTAATAACTGGTTTAACTACACCTCATTGTGTATCAACAACTACAAGAATGAGTAGTAATTTAGGTTTTGTTACATATCTGATTTCAGATGCAACAGCAGCCTTTGGTATGACGGATCAAAATGATACATACTATGATGCAGCAACTATACATAATATTTCTCTAGCTACACTGCACGATGAGTTTGCCACAATACTAACAACTGAACAATTAATAAACGATTTTAAGGGCGGACTACCCCTGAGCAGATCTACAGGTAGCTCTAAATAGGGTAGCAGAGTTTGCGGGGGTGCATAGCTATTACGGAAGAAGATGGAATAACGTCTTGAAAACATTTAGTGTCTTTCACTAATTATTATTAATTACTTATTAGAAATTGAGGATGGCACCTCTTACAGTAAGTAGCCGTGTAGCCGATTAGTTTCAAAAGTGTTTTATATTATTTTGAAAACGAAAAAAGTTAAATTCACTTACTCTATACATATATGAGACTTATTATCTTAAAATATGGGTATTTTTCATTCCGTAAATAGGAGTGTGCTTATGAAAGGCATCTTATATGCCAGAGGAAACGGAGCATAATTGTGTTCTTTAATTACATTTAAAATGTACTTCCTTTTTTCTTCAGATACATATGGATGGTTATTCAATACACGTCACACTGTAGTTGGAGATACAAAGGGATACCATTATGTGTTGAGGTTAATCCGATTAAATATGGTATTTATCCTGACTGCATTGAAAAGTATATAACTGAAAAAAGTTACATTAAGTTTTAATCCATATGAAAATTTTGGAGTTTATGGCTAAGCAAGAATTGAAGTAAACGTGAAGAATAAGATTATAGTCATTTAGGAATTAAAGGGGAATTTATTTTAAATACTGATATTTATTATCATTGGCTGAACAGCTGAAATAGATTTGGTAAAGTCTAAATATCATAACACTAGTCCTACCAATCACAGAAATGGTGCATAGTCAGTTAGTGTTCTTTCCAGTATAACCTGGTTTAACGTTTGATGAACAGGATAAGTAGTAGAGGAGTTGTTAAGTGTTGTTAAATAAATTAGAAGAATTCATTTCACTTTCACCGGTTGATAGACCGAAATATATTATATTTTCTGATTTCGATGAAACTTATTACCCTCATAATATGAATGATATGAGACAAAAAGAATTATATGAACTTGAAGAATATTTGAAAGAAAAAAGCATAGATGGTGAACTTCTTTTTGGGTGGGTTACTGGAAGTAGTATGGAAATGGTTTTAAATAAAATGAAAAAGGGCAACTTAAGATATTTCCCTCATTTTATAGCTAGCGATTTAGGAACTGAAATTAACTATTTTTCAGAATGTAATCTTGGAGAACCTGATTTGGAATGGAATTCTCGTTTGAAAAATAGTGAATTCTCAAAAGAGAAGATTGAAGAAATAGTTGACTATTTATGGAACATAAATATTTTTTTAAATCCTCAAACACAGCTAGGTGGCTCACAGTATAAACGAAATTATTATTATAAAGTACAAAATGATATCGCAGATAAAGAAAATCTTTTAGCAATTAAGACGATTGGTGAACAGTATGGAGTATCTGTAAATATTAATCGATGTAATCCTCTTGCTGGGGATCCTGAGGATAGTTATGATGTGGATTTTATTCCTAACGGTACAGGGAAAGATGAAATTGTTCGATTTATGCTAGATAAATACAATTTAACTTCCAAATATGCTATCGCATTTGGAGATAGTGGAAATGATTTAAGTATGTTGAGAACAGTAGGACAGGGTTATCTTTTAGAGAATGCTACCCAAGAAGCAAAGAATGCCTATGGCAGGCAAACAAAAGAGCAGTATTCACAAGGAATCACTAAAACGTTGAAATCAATTATAAAATAATAAAGTATTGATTTTACTATAATTATTGGCAGTAAGATTAAAACGTGTTTGTTAATGTCATTCCCTTAAAAACTAGTATGCCACTATAGATTTAGTATTGTCTTTCGTAAGGTATGATTGCCAACATGTTCCACGCCAGCAAACTCTGCAGCCTTATTTAACTGCCTGTAAGCCTTGGGTAGGGGTAATTACGAGATAGGAATAAACAATCACTATGGACGTTTTTAGCATATTGCTAGACCTCTTTGAAACAATTCGCGATATAAATATAGCGGAACGCAGGCCGGTTTTACAGCTCAGGATGAAGAGGATGTTATCCCGTTCCGTGCTTCAGCCCCTATTTCATATCGTCTAACTGCTGTTGCTTCCGGATCGGCTGCACATCTTTTTCTGATTTCATCATTTTTATAAATTTTTTGTTCAACTAATTGAGTACAATCAATAGAATATTCTATCAGTCTAAATCCGCACTCTTTTGACGTTGTATACAAGTTGAAAAAAATTTGCAACACAAGGATAATGGTGCTGGACGTGAAAATATGTTTTATACGCTAAAAGCCACTCAACGAAGAGGATTTATAGACAGTGTTATATAGATCTATCATTACTCTATTACTCCAAATAAATACTATGGATCCTAAAGATGAGTTATGGATTAAATAGCTAGTCCTGCCTAAAAATGAAGGATTGATGGCCAAAGAGGGTTAACTCGATTATTTCTAGCTGATTTGAACACTGAGGTCTTATCAAATAGTGCAAATTAGTTATCTCTAAGGTATGGATAACTCAGGAAGTTTCAATATACTACTAAAAACTTAAATATTCTTGACATTAATGTATTCATGCTAATATATTAATAAATTAATATTAAACAAGGGAAAACCCCAAGCATACAATCATAGCGTATTTGGGATACGACGATGATTTGTATTAAGCTTGGGGTTTTTTTGTTGTAATAAAAGAGGGAGTATATAATTATGCAAAAAATACGATTACACCACAAAGTACTTTAGAGGAAGCCTATTTAAACCAAGAACAAATAAGTAATTGGTCTTTGAACTCAAAAAAGGCTTATAAAAAAAATATTAAAGATGTTACGAATCATATGATCAGCGTAGGTTTGCAGCCTACTCTTGACAACGTTACATATGAATATTGCCAGGTATGGAAAAACGCCCAAGCCGAAAAGGTAAAACCAAGTACATTAAGACAACAAAAAAGTACGCTATCTTCCTTGTTTAGACATTTGAATCATGCAAAGATCATAGAAGGAAATCCTTTCCTTACGGTAAAGATTACGGATTATACCGAGCAACAATATTTATCAAAAGAGTTGGACCTTATTGAACTTTACCAAGTATATAAGGCAGCACATGAATTACAAGCTCAAGGAATTAATGTCTTAGCTCCAACTCTATTAGACATTTTCGCCGGTTTTCGTTCAACCAATTTGATTAGCTTACAGGCTCAGTCTGTAGATAAAGAAGCGGGTGGCATAAGGATTATATTATCTAATTTAAATCATGGTGAGGTTGAAAGAAAGAAGGGAGAAAAGACCACTAACTCGAAAAATAGAGAAAGTTTTATTCCTTTACCTCCTAGAGTATTGGCTTATTTTGTGGAATATACAAAAGATATGAATCCAGAAGATCCTCTCTTATATGGATTACGGGGAAAGGCATTTGCGAACAAGCAAATGAACTATATCGTCCATAAAATATGTAAACATCTTGGTTGGGTAACAGCCGTAACACCTTCAGAAGTGGAGGATGGGAATAAGGGTACTGCTTCCGGTAAACATACGATGCAACACAAAACAAGTAAATATTTCACGCCACACGGCTTACGGTATAGTGTTGCTACCATGTTTCATGAAATGGGTGTATCAGATAACGCCATCCGGCTTTTATTACTACATTCTAAGAAAGCTTCCCAAGGGGCCCTCGAACGATATCTGCGTCGAGATACGAAAGAAGTAAAAGAGTTACGAATGGCTCAAACCATCCTAGAGACCGTGCTGCAGGCAGCTTTCCAGGCCCAAATGAACAATATTTATTCTGTTCATACTTTTAAACAACAAATGATCCGTTTTACCATGGCAGAAGTGGAACAAAAGCTTTCTCAACCTATGATGATTCCCAATCAACAAGTCATGTTTCAGGAGTTTAATCCACACACTACCCAATCTAACCAATTTGTACCGAACACTTATATCCAACCATCTAATCAACTCGTTCCAACTCAAAATCAAATGAACTTTCAGTCAAACGCACCAGTACCTATGCAGATGAATTTTTATGGAAACCAACAGGATATAACGGGAATATCTCCTGCTCATATCGCCTCAGAGTTGCTTGTTCAACCAAAAAGATAACTACCCAGACTGGGTAGTTATCTTTTTAGAATATATCAAAAACGAATCAATGGCTTTCTTTTTTTGTTCAAATTCTACGTGGGTGTACACCTCTGTCGACGTGATGCTTTCATGTCCCAATAGTTCCTAAAGGGTTCGTAAATCCACATTTTCTTTATTTCCTTGCAGCATAAGGGTTGCAAATGTATGGCGCAAATGATGCAACGAAAAGCGGGAGGGGGGAAGAACTGATTTTCGCAAAGCATTTTTAAAGATTGCATGTAATCCACGTGGGTCCAATGGTTTCCCCAATTTATTTAAAAACACGGGTTGTGACGGGTGGCATTGATGTTTCTTACGGGTTAAGCAGAGGCAGGACAACCGGGTGGAGGGGCAATAACCGTTCCTTATTCCCTTTACCATAAATCCTGATGGTCTAACTTGAGAAATCTACTTGTTCCCATGTTAACGTCACAAGTTCGCTCCTTCTCATTCCCGAAGTGGCAAGAAGTTTAAACATGGCTTCATTTCGAAGCGATAAGGACGAATGTTCCTCGCTCAGCATCTGAAATAACTGTTGAAGATCGGTAAGCGTCATATAAACTGGTAGTTTTTTATCCGTTTTAGGTGATTCTATGGAAGCCATAAAGTCACTCATTAAACAGGATATCTTACGATGCATGGAACGTGGCTTTTGTTTACACATTCCCATTTGATGCTGGATAAAGCGGCGGACATGGGTCTTGGTAATGCATGCCACATCCGTAGAACCATTGGATTTACGTAAAAAGGATAGAAACTGTACCAAATCGTATTCATAGCTGGTGATCGTATGATCCGAATAGTTTTTTCGATTCGAATGTACAAAATGAATTCATCAATTACAGCTTTTAATTCCATGTAAAAACCTCCACGTATAGTGTTTAAACGATACAACATTATCCGTACAAAAAAGACAATTAACCGGAAAAAAGGAGAGATTATCGGACAATGAAAAAGAGAAGCCATTATAAGGAACTGGAAAAAGAAAACTTCACTAGTATAGATATTATAGGAACTAAAGGGGATAACACCAATAATGGCGTGAAATAATCCTAGTTTACATAATATATATTATAGGAAGTTATAAAATGTTATCTAATTTCATCTCATATCTTAAGAATACTTAACTAAGTGAGACGAGATTGAATTTTTTCGTTTTTCATCAAAGGTTTAACTATAACCATGTTGTTTATATCTAGACTAAGTTCTTAATCAAGTTAAAATAAATAATTTATATAAAGTTTAAGATTATATAATTAATAATCAATATAACTTACCAGTGTTTTTTACTTAATATTAATATGCATGCACAGTATAATTGAAAATTTACTGTTATTTAATTTCCAAAACAAAAATGCATTAATCATACTGCTTAAACTACCTATATTATATTAACTCAGCTTCACAATTTGGTTCCAAATAATTGAAGATGATTGATATCTCAGTTTAGCAATTGGACTCTTTACAGTAATTACTCTAACCAATCGTAGCATTCGTAGAATTCTATTAAGATCGATTTTCAATCTCATTATCACTTTTTATCCGAGTATATTTTCCTTTACATTATATTTTTATCCTTTATCTTACTTGCTCAACATTTAATAACGGTTCTTAATCCATTAATCATTACACGATTCTCCTTCCTCCCTCCTATCCTTGTTATCATTTTCAGGATACTTCAGTTATTTAACTAGCTCCATATCAATCAAATATATAGAAATGGACTAGATTTGAAGAATTAACGCTGATTATTATATTAATATATCTAATTTTAAGCAAAATGATAAAAATCACGGGTTAACACTTTGATTTCTTTATTTTAGAATAGCAAATACATATAATTTAAAGCTAATATCTTTTTCTTAACTATCATTATAAGCCGCTTTCCATAAATAATAATATTATAACTAAGTATTATTCCCTTTTAAACCAGTTGCTGCTTGAGTCTCAACTGTTTGGCATTAAGGTTAATATTAAGTATTTAAATTAATAAAACACCAATTTTATTGATTAAAAAAATTCGCTAAAATATATTGCTTAGTATTTCTTGACGTTGCTCCATTATACCCACTATTAGAAAAGTACTTTACTCGCATTGACTATCAAAAAAATGAAT
>NZ_JBIWCW010000008.1:0-135334 GCF_044761665.1 Peribacillus sp. NPDC097295 | reverse complement strand
CGGCAAGTACCTTGCGCTTCCTTAGTGGTTGGTCGATGTGTACCCCCACAGTGGACTTTCACCACCTAGATAGTTGCCATGCCTGGCACACAAAGGAAAGGCATCATCCAATTGAATGATGCCAAAACCAACTATATAATTAATCGTTTATCCTAATAATTCTTTCAGCTTTTGTACGAGTTCCACTGTTTCCAATTCAAGTACTTCACCCGTTTTACGTATCTTCACTTCGACGATACCATCGGAAGCTTTTTTACCGACCGTAACGCGGACAGGAAGGCCAATCAAGTCAGAATCGGCAAATTTGACGCCGGCACGTTCATGACGGTCGTCCATCAATACATCCATGCCTTGTTTTTTAAGTTCACCATATAGTTTTTCAGCAAGTTCAGCTTGAGATTCATCTTTCATGTTTACAGGAATCAAATGAACCTGATATGGAGCCAAATTCACAGGCCATACTAGACCTTTTTCATCATTGAATTGCTCAGCTACGGCGGCAAGTGTACGGGAAACACCAATACCGTAACAACCCATGATCATCGGTTGTGAACGGCCATTTTCATCTAGGAACGTCGCGTTCATCGACTCGGAATATTTTGTTCCAAGCTTGAATACGTGCCCCACTTCAATCCCTTTAGCAAATTTGATTTGTCCATTTCCATCCGGAGAAGGATCACCCTCTTGAATAAAACGAAGGTCGATATAGTTTGCTACGTTAAAATCACGATCCGGATTCACATTCACGTAATGATGGTCTTCCTCATTCGCACCACAGATTCCATTAACCATTGATTCAATAGCCACATCAGCGATAACTTCCACGTCGGAAGCAATATTGATTGGTCCAAGAGAACCTACTGCACAACCCAATACCTCTTTCGTTTCGTTAGGGTCAACTAATTCTACGATTTCAGCATCATAGAAGTTTTTCACTTTAATGTCATTCACTTCATGATCACCACGTACTAATACAAGTACATATTTTTCATCCACTTTAAACAACAAGGATTTAATCAATTTAGAAGCATCCTGTTTCAAGAATTTCGCAACATCATCAATTGATTTCTGTCCTGGAGTATGAACTTTTTCAAGAGTTCCTTGCTCTTCGGAACTCTTTTCATATTTGACAGCTACAGGCGCCATTTCAATATTTGCCGCATATTCTGATGTATCCGAATAGGCAATTGTATCTTCTCCTATTTCAGAAAGCACCATGAATTCGTGTGTATCTTTACCACCCATCGCCCCTGAGTCTGCAATGACAGCTCGGAAATCAAGACCACAACGGCTAAATACATTTGAATAGGCCGCATATAGGTTTTCATATACTGCATCAAGACTTTCTTGATTAGCATGGAATGAATACGCATCCTTCATGATGAATTCGCGTCCGCGCAACAAACCGAAACGGGGTCTTTGTTCATCCCGGAATTTCGTTTGAATTTGGTATACTGTCAACGGTAAACGCTTGTAAGATTTCACTTCATCACGAACCAAGCTAGTCACGACTTCTTCATGTGTTGCACCAAGGGCAAATTCACGGTTGTTACGGTCCTTCAATCGCATGAGTTCAGGTCCATAGGTATACCAACGTCCTGATTCCTGCCAGAATTCGGCCTGCTGAAGGGCCGGCATCAATAATTCGACGGCACCTGCGTTATCCATTTCTTCCCGAACAATCGCTTCGACCTTCTGAAGTACTTTTTTACCAAGCGGCATGAAGCTGTATACTCCGCTGGAATTTTGTCTCATGAACCCTGCACGCAATAAAAGCTGATGGCTTTTAATTTCGGCATCTGCAGGAACTTCCCTCAATGTAGGGATTAACGTCATACTTTGTTTCATATCTACACCTCTTCAATATTTCCTTTAAACTTCCATACGAAAATTTACGGTTATCTAATACAAAATTACAGTCGTTTTAATTTAGTTAAGTTGTTGGTTTCATATGCTCATTTTCGATTATACTTACGAATTACCGATAAAACAAACTATTTTGCCCAAACTCTTTAAAAAGATAGGAACGGAAGCCAAACAGCCAACAGATGTTTCTGCTGGCTGTTTGGCTTCATTCGTACACATCAGGCTTATAGGAAGAATCGCTGGATGTCATTCCATGTTACAACAATCATTAACAACATCAGCAACGCGAACCCGATAAAATGGACCATTCCTTCTTTTTGACGATCAATTGGTTTTCCTCTTAAGAACTCGACCACGAAGAATAACAATCGTCCTCCATCTAAAGCAGGTAATGGAAGAAGGTTCATGATCCCTAAGTTGATGCTGAGCAATCCAGCCCATTTCATCAACGTGAACAATCCTTGTTTCGCCACTTCTTCAGTGGATTTATAAATACCTACAGGACCAGATAAACTATCAATTGTAAATCCACCCGTTACAAGGTCACCCAAAATAATGAAAATCTGTTTCGTCCAAAAATACGTTTCTGTCGCCCCATATTGAATCGCTTTTAGTGGAGCTTTTTCAACCGGTGGGTATACGCCGATAATTCCGATTTTCTTACCTTCCCTCTCCACTTCCTGAGGGGTAACTGGAACTTCTAGCGTTTTCCCATCTCTATACACAACGAATTCGATTTCTTTTCCAGGGCTTTCTTGAATGCTTGCCTGCACATCTTCCCAAGTTGTTACTTCCGTACCTTCTATCGATTGAATGGCGTCCCCGGATTTTAATCCCGAAGTAACGGCCGCACCATCTTTAGTTAGTTCACCCAGTTTTGCTTCGTCGACAACGACCCCTTGAAACAAACCTATCAACGTAAAAATAACGAAAGCAAGAACAAAGTTCATCGCTGGACCAGCCAGGATTGTCAAAAAGCGGTGTCCAAGAGATTTTGAAGCAAATTGACGATCATAAGGGGCAATTTGGTTCTCGACTCCATTTTCAACGATTACAGCTTCTTTATCGATGGTAAACGTTTTTAATGTCTCTTCTTCTCCCTCTTCATAACCCGTAAGTATCAGTTTATGGTCTAAATCTATCACTTCCACTTCAACAAGCCGAATATCCGGGTATTTATCTTTGTTGTTCAAGATAATCTTAGTGACCTTTTCTTCTTCATCAAACATCAATCCAACGCGATAACCAGGTTTCAATTCAATATTTTCTGCATCTTCCCCAGCCATTCGAACGTACCCACCTAAAGGGAGAAGGCGTATCGTATAGACCGTTTCCTTCTTTTTATAAGTGAATACTTTTGGTCCGAATCCGATTGCAAATTCGCGGCACAAAATTCCGGCACGCTTCGCGAATACTAAGTGTCCAAGCTCATGGAAAAATACAAGAGCACCAAAAATGATAATGAACGCTATAAGCGTTTCTAAAGTCTGCATGTTCTGGTCACCTATCTTTCACTAAAGATTCTATAAACTTCCTTGTCATTGTATCGACTTCCTGGATCGTTTCTAAATCAGGATTCGCAATGACAGAATGTTTGTTAAGGGCTCTTTCTATCAAGTTCTCGATTTCAAGGAAAGAAACTTTTCCCGACAAAAATGCAGCTACCGCCGCTTCATTGGCAGCATTTAACACGGTAGTCATCGTGCCGCCCATTTTACCTGCTTTATAAGCGAATTGCAAACAGGGATATCTAGTGAAATCCATTTCACTGAAGTGGAGTTTTCCTGCTTCCGCCAGATTCAGACGCTTGCGCCCGACAAGAGGTAGACGATCTGGATATGTAAGGGCGTATTGGATGGGCACTCGCATATCCGGGGTACCCAATTGTGCCATCACACTGGAATCGTGAAACTCCACCATTGAGTGGATGATGCTCTCCCTGTGCAACACTACATCAATCTTTTCATATGGAAGATCAAATAGCCAGTGGGCCTCAATCACTTCTAACCCCTTATTCATCATGGAAGCCGAATCGATGGTGATTTTTGCTCCCATCGACCAGTTTGGATGGTTCAATGCCTCTTCCACCGTGACACCTTGTAACTCTTCACGTGTTCGGTCTCTGAAGCTTCCACCTGAGGCAGTTATGACCAGACGTTCGATATTCTTTTCTTTTTCACCCTGCAACGCTTGAAATATCGCAGAATGCTCACTATCGACTGGGAGTAGGCTCACACCTGCCTTTTTCGCTTCATCAATGACCAGATGGCCAGCGGTTACCAATGTCTCTTTATTGGCAATCGCAATATCCTTTCCGGCTTTAATCGCTTGCAAGGTCGGATAAAGTCCCACGCTACCGATGACGGCATTCACTAAAATTGTCGCTTGATTATATACCGCTACAGCCGTTATCCCCTCATCGCCATACATGAACTCTAAATCTTTCCGGTTAGAGAATTCACTTTTCAATACTTCATAATCTTCCTTTGTCTGTACGGAAACTAGCTCTGGTTCAAACTCTTTAATATACTTGCTGACCAAATCTATATTCTTTCCGCCCGAAAGTGCCACTATCTTGAATTGATCGGGGTGGGCCCTGACTACATCCGCAGTTTGTTTCCCAATCGAACCTGTTGCACCCAGAAGGCTGATATACTTCAAATCCGTTCATCTCCTAATTCTGAATAACCTTGCCTATATTTTATTATAAAACATGCAATAAATGTAAAATCGGTAAAATAAAGATTAAACTATCCAGCCTGTCTAAAATTCCGCCATGACCAGGAAGAATCTTCCCTGAATCCTTTACGTCATAATGACGTTTATAAGCAGATTGAACAAGGTCGCCCAATTGCCCGAATATAGCTATGATTAAAGAAATCAATAGTAATCGTCCTAATGAATAATCCAAGGAAGAGAATGCGTAGAAAAGCACACCCACGATCAATGCGGAAAATACCCCTCCAAAAAACCCTTCGATTGTTTTATTAGGACTGATTTCAGGCCATAGCTTTCTCTTACCAAATGCTTTTCCAATGAAGTACGCCCCTGAATCGGTTGCCCAGATTGTAAATAAAGTAAGAAGGATATAGACCAGGCCTAGAGATGCATTGTCACGTGTTTCAAATAGGTAATAAAAACCGATTCCTAAATACAGAATCGTAATGACTAAAAAGCCTGCGTCATCAAAGTTGAACTTATTTTTTGAAAGAACCGTATAAAGTAACAGCACTAAAACACCGATTAAGAAAATCTGTACTTTATCATAATTATTTTCAGTTAAAAACGTGCTATATTCATTCGGCAATAATAGTATCCACAGCAATATATGTGAAAGAATCGCCTCAAAGGAGAACACACGCATCTTTTTCATTTTCATTAATTCATACAAACCGATGGAAGCTAACAAATATACCATCAGTAAAAAGGGAACCTTCCCTACCATTACAATCGGGATGAAGATAGCGGCAGCAATGATTGCCGTAATAATTCTCTGTTTCATTATTCCAATTTCCTCGCCTTCTACATTAAACGCCACCGAACCTGCGTGAACGTTTTTGATACTCTTCGACAGCCTCTAGTAAGTGCTCACCACTAAAGTCCGGCCATAACACATCCGTAAACCATAGCTCTGTATATGCTGACTGCCAAAGCATGAAATTGCTCAACCTTTTTTCACCGCTAGTGCGAATCAATAAATCTGGGTCCGGCAAATGTTTGGTCATTAAGTAGCTACATACCATTTCCTCGGAAACATCTTCCTTGATTATACCATTTTTCAAATCGTGAATGATGCTATTAACCGCTGTGACTATTTCCCCCCGGCTTCCATAATTAAGGGCAAAATTCAAAATCATTCCGTTATTATTTTTGGTATCCTCCATTGCTTGTTTCACTGCTTTTTGAGTATGGGATGGAATTAGTGATAAATCACCCATCATCTCCACTCTTACATTTTCAGCTATAAGCTCTGGCAAAAATGTACCTAGAAACTCCTGTGGCAGCTTCATTAAAAAATCGACTTCACTTTTCGGGCGCTTCCAGTTTTCTGTGGAGAACGCATAAACCGTCAATGTTTTTATTCCTAGCTGATTGGATATCTTCGTAATTTTACGAACTGTTTTCATTCCTTCATGATGGCCCGCTACACGTGGCAAGGCACGCTTCTTAGCCCACCGGCCGTTTCCATCCATAATAATGGCAATATGTTGAGGAACATTAGACTTTTTAATATGCTGGATCCTACTTGCTACATCGGAAGAAGCATCTTTTTTAACGAAACGCTTCCATAGTGAATACATATGTTAGTCCCCCATTAGGTTGTACTTATCTCTCTACAAAGGCAATATTTTCGTGCACTATGTATATTATGGATTCTACAAAAGAACAGAATCTATATTATAATATCAAAAAAAAACTTGTTCTCATATTATTATTATGAAAATATTATCTTCATTAGAAGTTGGAAAGAAATTATTATGGCATGCCTTTCAGGAATTACACAACGAAAGGACAAAAAAGGACCTCCTCCAACGTTTTCAAGCTCTTACTAACTCAGGCGTTAATCATAATCGGAGAACCCTTATTATAACAGTTTTCTCTTTTTAACACACCTATATGTTAGAACAAGACATGACCACAATGGATTCGGCCCTTTTTTATAAATCCTTCAGAAGTGGTTAGACTTCCAAAATTTCTTTTTCTTTATCTTTTGTGATATCATCGATTTTCGAGATGTTACCATCCGTCATCTTTTGAATATCATCTGCATAACCGCGCAGATCATCTTCAGTGATGTCACCATTTTTCTCAAGCTTTTTCAGTTCATCGTTAGCATCACGACGTACATTACGGACCGCAATTTTCGCTTCTTCCGCTTCTTTCTTAACGACCTTCACAAGGTCTTTTCTACGTTCTTCCGTTAATGCAGGAATGGCAATTCTGATTATAGAACCATCATTAGAAGGATTCAGTCCTAAATCCGATTTCAAAATTGCTTTTTCAATTTCACCCAATATCGTTTTATCATAAGGTTGGATGACTAAAAGTCTTGCTTCAGGTACTGAGATACCCGCCATTTGATTAATCGGTGTTTGAGAACCATAGTAATCAATAGATATTCTATCAAGTAATGAGGCGTTTGCCCTTCCGGCACGGATGCTGGCTAATTCACGTGTGTAAGCTCCAATGGCTTTTTCCATTTTCGTTTTCGCATTCGAAATAACTTGTTTCGGCATCTTTATTTCCCCCTTACAATAGTTCCAAGCGTTTCGCCTAATACGGCACGCTTGATATTACCTTTTTCCATAATAGAGAAGACAATCAATGGTATATCATTGTCCATGCATAGCGACGACGCAGTCGAATCCATGACTTCTAATCCGTCTTTAATTACATCAAGATACGAAAGCTCATCATATTTCACGGCATTTTTATCTTTAACCGGATCAGCATTGTAAACGCCATCCACATTATTCTTCGCCATCAAGATGACATCAGCTTCAATTTCCGCTGCACGTAATGCCGCAGTAGTATCCGTTGAAAAATATGGATTACCTGTTCCGGCTGCAAAAATCACGACTCTTTTCTTCTCTAGGTGTCGAATAGCACGTCGTCTAATATATGGTTCTGCGACTTGTCTCATCTCGATGGATGTTTGTACGCGTGTTTCAATCCCAAGTTGATCCAGGCTATCTTGTAATGCCAATGAGTTCATGACTGTAGCCAGCATGCCCATATAGTCAGCATTTGCACGATCCATGCCCATTTCACTACCGATTTTCCCACGCCAAATGTTGCCACCGCCGACCACTACAGCTACTTCTACATCCAGTTCAGCTACTTCTTTAACTTGCTCAGCAATTGACTTAATTACGGCTGGGTTAATTCCAAAACCATCTTCACCAGCCAAAGCTTCACCACTGAGTTTTAATACGACACGTTTATATTTAGCCATGAGAACCTCCAACTATGTAATCTTTTTGTTCGTCCATCATGCTCATTCTTGCTTATAAACCAAAAATTCATGACATTTCAAAAAATAGGGAACACTATAGTGTTCCCTATTTAATCATTTTCTTACAATCAATTAGTCTTTTTTAACTTGGTTCATTACTTCTTCAGCAAAGTTTTCTTGACGTTTTTCAAGACCTTCTCCTACTTCGTAACGTACGAATGAAAGAATTTTTCCGCCAAGAGATTCAACGAATTGACCTACTTTTTGATCTGGGTTTTTAACGAAAGCTTGTTCGTTCACACAGATTTCCTCGTAGTATTTGTTGATGCGTCCTTCAACCATTTTAGCAACAATTTTCTCGGGTTTCCCTTCGTTAAGGGCTTGTTGAGTAAGGATTTCACGTTCGTGCTCTAATTCAGATGAATCTACTTGATCACGAGAGATGTATTTTGGATTAATAGCTGCGATGTGCATAGAAACACCTTTAGCTGCTTCAGCATCAGTTGTACCTTCAAGAACAGTAAGTACGCTGATACGTCCACCCATGTGAAGGTAAGCGCCAAATGCATCACTGTCAGTTTTTGAAACAACTTGGAAACGACGAAGAGTTAATTTTTCACCGATTTTTGCTACTGCTGCATTGATATGATCAGCAACTTTTGCACCGTTTTCCATTGTTTGCTCAAGAGCAACTTCAACGCTCTCCGGTTTGTTAGCCAATAAGAATGCAGCCAGTTCTTTAACAAGAGCTTGGAAACCTTCATTTTTAGCAACGAAGTCAGTTTCAGAGTTCACTTCAAGAATTACTGCTTGGTTTCCGTCTACAACGATAGAAGTTAAACCTTCAGCAGCGATACGGTCGCCTTTATTAGCAGCTTTCGCAATTCCTTTTTCACGAAGGAAGTCAATTGCTTTATCCATATCTCCATCAGTTTGTACAAGAGCTTTTTTGCAATCCATCATTCCAGCGCCAGTTTTTTCACGCAATTCTTTAACTAATTGTGCAGTGATTGCCATAATATAAATCCTCCTCAAATTAAATGCGGTTTATTCATTCTTACCCATTTTGCTAGATAATACTTGTTTTTAACAATAAAAACAACAATAGTAGCAGTTTTTTTACAAAAAAATCATTCATCAATCAAGGTTTTGACAAGTCAGCTTGATTATCTCGCGATTCAAATCAAACGTGCATTGAAAAGCACGTGATTTATGTATGCTTATTAGTGCAAAAAAAAGGGATAAAAGGCATTATCCTCTTATCACCTTTTTTTCTCACTTAGTTAAGCAACTCTGTGTCCACTATTAAGCAGTAGTTGTTTCAGTTGCTGTTTCTTCGCCTTGTTTAGCTTCTAAGATAGCATCTGCCATTTTACCTGTTAATAATTTAACAGCACGGATTGCATCGTCATTCGCAGGAATAACTACGTCGATTTCATCCGGATCACAGTTTGTATCAACGATACCAACAAGTGGAATGTTTAATTTGTGTGCTTCCGCAACAGCAATACGCTCTTTGCGAGGGTCGATAACGAAGATCGCATCTGGAAGAGTCTTCATATCTTTAATTCCGCCTAAGAATTTCTCTAAGCGATCCCATTCTTTTTTAAGTTGGATAACTTCTTTTTTAGGAAGCACTTCGAAAGTTCCGTTAGCGTCCATTTTTTCGATATCTTTAAGACGTTTAATACGTTTTTGGATTGTTTCAAAGTTTGTTAAAGTTCCACCTAACCAGCGTTGGTTTACATAGTACATACCAGAACGGATAGCTTCTTCTTTAACTGATTCTTGAGCTTGTTTTTTAGTACCAACGAAAAGAACAGTTCCACCGTTAGCAGCTAGTTCTTTAACGAAGTTATAAGCTTCTTCAACCTTTTTAACTGTTTTTTGAAGGTCGATGATGTAGATGCCGTTACGCTCAGTGAAGATATATTTCTTCATTTTAGGGTTCCAGCGACGTGTTTGGTGTCCGAAATGCACACCAGCTTCAAGCAATTGTTTCATAGAAATGACTGACATTTTAGTTCCTCCTAAATGGTTTTGTTTTTCCTCCGCTCCGATCATTTCCCTACAGAAACTGTATAAACAGCACCATCTGCTAGAATCACGGGCGTGTGTATTAACACCATTTCATAATATAACATACCCTTGGGATACAATCAAGCAATATTCATCTATTCTTTTGGAACTTTATTAAAAGCTCGATTTCCGTTTGGCCTCTATTCAATTTTTTTGCAATTTCTTCAATTGAAAGGCCTTGTTCCGCTAGATAGTTGACTTGTTCATTTAATGATAATTCCTCTAAAGAAGCATGCAACATGGCTGCAAAATCTTTTTCAACAACCAGGGATTTTTCTTTGGGTAAATTGGAAGCTTCCGCTGAAAGCTCAAGCTTGTCTTTCACTCCCTCAGCAGGTTTATACTCTCCATCTTTTTCAATCTGGTTCTTATAGGCATTCGCAGCCTGCATTTTCGTCCCGTTAAGCCTTGCTTCTTTTAAGATCGGCATCGATTCCTCTGATGGTATTGCCTCTTTCACTACAGATGGGCCTTTCATTAACGCTTGCTCTTCAATCTTATCCGTACTTGTTTTCGTGCCAACTTGTGTAACTGCCTCAATCAACGCTTCGTTATCTTCCTTCATTTCCATTAAATAACCTGTAAGTAGCTCTTCCATCTCCATAATGGTTGCTTTTTGTTCCTTTTCGAGCTTACTTAACCGATTTTGTCTAAGATATAAAACAATAACGGCGAAAATCGTGAATATGTTTAGACTAAAAAGGAGAAACATAAAAAATGCTGACATGGTGCCTCCTCTTAACCGGAATAGTCGATACTCCTTCCTTTATAGGGATGGGAATCTCTATTCACTGTTGTTTTTTTCTTACTATCTTTCTTCCTCTGCTGTTTGAGGAACGGACCTTTGTCCGCACTTCCTTCTTTTTCATAAAAATGAGCGGGAAGCTTTTGTTCTTCAGCCATGACAGTAGTCTGTTTTCGTTCGTCTTCCTTTCGGCCTTGATGGGCGGCATGATCCTGTTGGATTAGATTCTTTTGAAGGAGCTGTTCTTGGATCTTTCCAGCATCTTGGGTTCTAGGAAGAGCCATTTGCATTTCAATCGCTTTTAAACTCAACAGCCACCCCACCCTCCACATATCCTTCAACAGCCACTAATCATCTGTATAGCGTTACTGCTTGCCTATTTCTCCTGAGGATTCCAAATGTTCGGAATGGTCTGCGCACAAATGATTAGTCCTGCTAAAAGTTCCAGTAAAAAAAAGCATGTATGATAGAAGCAGAGAAAGTCAGCCTAGTTTTTTTTATCCTGCATAGCATTTCTAAGTTTAAATATCGCCCTTGAATGAATCTGCGATATTCTTGATGTGGAAAGACTCATCACTTGTCCGATTTCCGTCAGCGTAAGTTCTTCTTTATAAAAAAGTTGTAATACCAACTGTTCTTTCTCATTTAGTGTTTCTATGACTTTCGCTAACTCTGCGTACAATTCTTGTTTTAGGACATTTTCTTCAGGTAAATCTGCTTTTTCATCTTTTATATGAAAACTCGTTCCCTCTTTGTCATCCTGCTCTTGTGGATTTTCATCCATAGATAAAACATTTGCGAAGAAGTGCTCGTTCAGTGCAACATATACTTCATCTTCCGGAATATTTAATTCAGATGCAATTTCCTTAGGGGTAAGGTTCCGCATATATTTCTGTTCCAATTTTTCAATAGCTGAATCGATTTTTTTTGCTTTATCCCTCGCACTACGGGGCAACCAATCCTCTTTCCTTAAACCATCCAAAATGGCACCGCGAATCCGAAATGAAGCATATGTGTCGAATTTCAGATCACGATTTGGATCAAAGCGTTCCAAGGCATCAAATAAGCCCATCATCCCTAAGCTCCTAATGTCATCACGACTGACATTCCTAGGAAGGCTGACTGATATACGTTGGACATGGTATGACACAAGTGGCACATATTTTTTCACCAATATGTCCCCTGCTTGCGGGTCCCTGCAGTCGACCCAATTTTTCCAGCATAACTGTTCTTCTTCGATAGTCAGTTGAGACATGGGACTTCCTCCTAACATTGTTTACGTTTTATAGTCAAAACGATCCTTGAAGGCTCTAGGTGCAACAATATTTGATTGCAGTGTTCCCGTCACTTTTCAGCTACGCCATTCCCTATATTCTATTAAATATTTCTTGTTCCTTTATTTACTGTCCGGATATTAAGCATGCACTCCGTCAAATTGAATTCTATCGTTCTTCCACTGTTCCCGCCAACGTCTTCCGAAACGACTTGTATACGTAAGTCTTCCAATTCCTTCCGCACCGCTTCCACATTTCGGGGCCCTATTCTCATTAAATCCCCGCCAGATGCAAATTGAAACATTTGAGCACCACCAGCCATCTTGGCTTTTAGAAAATTGGGCCTTGCTCCTTGTTTCACCAAGCGTTCAACCAGTTCCTTCACTGCTGTATCCGCAAACTTGGCCATATTGATTTGTCCGGATTTAGCTAGTGAAGAGTCGGGCAGCATGACATGCGCCAAACCTGCAATCTCTTTTTTCTCGTCATAAATGACGACCCCTACACATGAACCAAGTCCTGAAGTACGAATGGAAAAGGGTGGTTTCACAATATTCATGTCTGCTATTCCCACTTTAACAACTTGGATTTGCAATAGTTCAGCCATTTATTGTCACTCCTAAAGCTGCAAAGATAGTATCAAAGGAATCGGGATCAGGCAGGAAAAAGAAATGGCCTGTGATAGATTCAAATCTTTCACCCTGTGCAAGGACAGTATCGATTACAATGGCTGAATCGCTTACTTGAGATAACTCCAGTAACCCATAACTGATTGTCGCTCCTACCATATCGATGTTCAATGATGGTACGGAAGGATATAAATTCAATCGGGTAAAGTCTGACAAAGAAGAAAGATAGGATCCCGATAAGATATTCCCTAATTCCTGAAGGCAAGAAAGCGACAATTCAGAATGGGGCGATGCATCTATGGAAAAGGTTTCATCCCCTATCATCTGTCGAATGAAGTACTCAGCCACAGGTAAGGAAAGGATAAAAATCATACTTCCGGTGGCATCTCCTTCAATTCGCAAGAAGACACTCGCTACAACATGCTCTGGTCCCCCTGCCAATTCCATCATTTCATCAAAGGAAACTACCCGGACATCAGGAACATTCATATCTATTTTTCTATTAAGGATGGCAGAGAGAGCAGTAGCCGCGTGTCCAGCCCCAATATTTCCTATTTCTTTTAAAATATCAAGATGGATGGGGTTGATTTTATCAATAAAAGACATCAATTTATCCTTCTTTTCTCACGATTTCATTTACTTCGAGATTTAGGGCCTTCTCCAAATTAATTAATACAAGCAA
This sequence comes from Peribacillus sp. NPDC097295, assembly GCF_044761665.1. Classification (NCBI taxonomy): domain Bacteria; kingdom Bacillati; phylum Bacillota; class Bacilli; order Caryophanales; family Bacillaceae; genus Peribacillus; species Peribacillus sp. NPDC097295. The sequence goes on along the minus strand of NZ_JBIWCW010000008.1, from coordinate 122,103 downwards.
ACGTTTTTCAATTTTAGCGACACCGCTAATATATTCTGAAGCTAAGTGTCCGACTACTTCCGGTTGGGGCTCGATGCTCTCCACTGGAATATCAAGCACATCATTGGCGGAGTCAACAATTAAGCCCACCTCCATGTCATCAAGGACGACAATGATGATTCTTGTGGAATCATTGTATTCAACCTCTTCAAAACCAAAACGGGTCCGTAAATCAATAATAGGTGTAATCACACCCCTTAAATTGATCACTCCTTTAACAAATGGAACGGCCTTAGGCACTCTTGTTATATGCAAAAGCTTTTCAATCCCACTTACTTTTTCCACCGGAATGGCATATTCTTTGTCTTTGATTTGGAACACAATTACTTTTATATCTTGAACAGGACTTGTTGTCGACATTCAATTACCCTCCTCTTTTTACCTCTCAACCTCATTGCTGCTCCACAATCAGAACTTACCCAGATGGTAGAATAATTTCCATGAAGCAACCATAATGGTAGGAAGGAATGTAGTAATTATCTATATTTCAAACTGGTCAGTGAATCAATGCATTGCAATCAACAATTAAGGCTACTTGGCCATCACCCAAAATGGTCGCTCCAGAAATGGCAAAAGCAGTAGATAAATAATTACCTAGTGACTTTAATACGATTTCAAGTTGTCCAATGAAGGAATCAACTACAAGTCCGGCCATTTTATCGCCTTTCCTGACTATGACGATTGACAGAAACTCTTCTTCTTCACTTTGTACAGGTACTTCAAAAATATCTTTCAAGAACAGAAGTGGCAGCACTTTCCCCCTAAAGTCGATCACTTGTTGATTATGGGCATTCATGATATCTTCTTTTTTTATAATGGCCGTTTCTATAATAGAAGAAAGAGGGATTGCATATTTTTCTTGTTGAATTTCAACTAGCATGACGGAAATGATAGATAGCGTCAACGGAAGCTGAATGAGGAATATGGATCCTTCATTTTCCTTGGAATCGATCGTTACCGACCCACCCAATGATTCAATCGTGTTCTTCACCACATCCAACCCTACACCACGACCAGATACATCCGAGATGGTATCCGCTGTTGAGAAGCCTGAAGCGAAAATCAATTCGTAAATTTGCTTATCCGTTAATGTTACAGCCGTTTCCTTTGTTAGAATTCCATTGGAAAGGGCTTTGTTTAAGACCCGTTCTTTATTAATACCGGCTCCATCATCTTCGATCTCAATAAACACATGGTTGCCACTGTGATAGGCCTTTAAAAGAATCTTTCCTTCTTCTTTTTTCCCCTTCGCCCGACGTACTTCAGGTGTCTCGACTCCATGATCCATCGCATTTCTTAATAAATGGACAAGGGGATCACCGATTTCATCAATAACCGTACGGTCCAATTCCGTTTCAGCACCGATAATTTCTAAATCCACCTTCTTATTCAAGTCCCTGGCTAGTTGGCGTACCATTTTAGGGAAACGATTGAATACTGTTTCCACAGGAACCATGCGCATGTTCAACACAATCGTCTGCAAATCACTTGTTACACGAGACATTCTTTCCACTGTTTCATGCAGTTCCTGGTTATCCAACTCACTCGATATTTGATCGAGTCTGCCTCTATCGATAACAAGTTCTTCAAATAAGTTCATTAAAATATCAAGCCGCTCGATATTTACCCGGATGGTCTTACTTGGGGCATGCTTGACCGGTTTTTTTTCTTCTTTAATTTCAGTTGAAGGTGGAGTATCCGTACCTTCCTTTGGCTTTTTATCGGCGGCCTTTTTTTCTTCTTTAACATTTGCGGCATGACGGAGTTCATCAAGGTTAAGGGCTGTTATTTCAACGACATCCACTTCTGAAACCTTCATGATTTTTTTCTTGGTCTCTTCAATCGATTCATTTGTTACCAATGTAACGGTAAACCGCTGGTCAAACTGTTCTTCCTCCAAAAGTTCAGCTGGTGGATTCGATTTTATTACCTCACCTGACTTTTCAAGAACCTCAAACACCATAAAAACTCTAGCGGCTTTCAAAAGACAATCATCACGCAAGCTGATTGAAATTTCGTAGCTTTTGAATCCTTGTTCCTTGGATTGTTGTAGCACGGTCATCTCAAATTCATCATATTCACCCATCGTCGATTCTTCTGTTTTTTCAATGGTAGAGGAAGCAGCGGCAGTTTCACTGACTGCAGGATTGTCCAATGATTCACCTTTTTCGATTCGTTGCAGTTTTTGTACCACGTTCGTCACATCACGTTTTCCATCTCCACCTTCAGCAATCGACATGACAATGGCTTCTAGGTCATCCACCGCTAAAAATATTACGTCAAACAATTCAGGTGTAAGGATGATTTTACTATTTCGTATCGCATCCAAAACGTTTTCCATCTTATGAGTCAAATTCGCTAAATCCTCATATCCCATCGTCGCCGACATTCCTTTTAAAGTATGGGCGGAGCGAAAAATCTCATTAACTATCGAAAGATCATTCGGGTTTTTCTCGAGTACCAACAGCTGTTCACTACACGTTTGAAGATGCTCTTTACTTTCTTCAATAAATACTTCTAAATACTGATTCATATCCATACGATCTCCACCTCCATATGTTAGCAATAGCCGATAATTGCTTTAGCTATTTTATCTACATCCTCTATACTATCTATTAAATTGGTAGCGATTGCCGCTTTCGGCATACCAAAAACAATGGATGTCTCCTGTGACTCAGCTATTGCCTTCAGGGGACCATTCGCTTTCAATTTAGCGAGTCCACTTGAACCATCCATACCCATTCCGGTCATGACAACTGCTATTTTTGCTACATCCGAAATTAGACTCACTGATTCAAACAGCACATCCACCGATGGCCGGTGTCCATTTCTGAGCTCGGATTGGTCCAATTCTACCGCAAGGCTCAGCCCGACTTTTTTAACTTTGAAATGATATCCTCCAGGAGCGATATATGCTACCCCTTTTTGAATCAATTCCCCATCTTCCGCTTCCTTTACATGAATCCTGCATAATGAATTGAGCCTGTCTGCTAAAGACTTCGTAAAGCTGGGTGGCATATGCTGGACAATCAGGATAGGGGCATCAAGATTTCCAGGGAGACCTGTCAATACCGTCTGCAAAGCTCTTGGTCCCCCTGTCGATGTACCAATAACTACAATCTTTTTATTCCCATAGAACCAGTTATTTATGTTTTTATCTACATTAATATTTTCTTTTGATTCTATTTTACTATATTTTTTCCATTCTGAAGGACTTCTTTCAACATTTCTAGCATTTTTTTGTAGTTTGTGAACATTTGCAAAGCTGGCTGCCATAACTTTCTCACACAGCTCTTCCTTGATTTTATGCATATCCAACGAAATAGCGCCTGAAGGTTTAGCTATAAAATCAACTGCACCGTTATGCATGGCAATACATGTATTTTCCGTCCCTTTCTTCGTCGTGCTTGATAGCATGACCACCGCAGTCGGCCATTCTTCCATAATTCGATTCAATGCTTCCAATCCGTCCATAACCGGCATTTCCACATCCAAGGTGACAACATCAGGTTTTAATGATTTTATTTTCATTAATGCATCTTTACCATTTCTAGCCGTCCCAATGATTTCAATCCTGTGATCCTCTGCTAAAAGTTCTGAAATCAGCTTCCTCATGAATGCGGAATCGTCCACTATCAGCACTTTAACTTTGTCCATATCAGGAAACCTACTTTCCAAGAAAATATCGCTTCATATTTTGTAGGAAATTGCTTTTTTGTATAATCTTTTCTTCGCCGAATGAATGATTTACATATCTAGATGTAATCTCGGATAGTGACTTAGAAACATCAGCTTCCGGATAAGAAAGGATAAAAGGAATTTGCCTTGAAACCGCTTTGGATACCGATCGATCATCTGGTAGATAACCAAGTGTAACCATCTCAGTGCCCAAGAATTTCCGTAGAGCATTTTGAAGCCTATCTACCGTTTCTTTGCCTTCCTTATTTGTGAACACTCTATTGCATACGAGAAAAAATGGAATCTCATTATTTACAGAACGAATGTATTTCATCGTGGAATAGGCATCCATGATGGAAGTCGGTTCTGGGGTTGTGATGATAATTAATTCATCGACACATAAAAGGAATTTCACCGAGTCCTGTGTGATACCAGCCCCCATATCGAAAAATATATAATCATAGGTCTCAATCAGCAAACCGAATTCTTCATTAAAACGTGCAAATTTATCTTCATCTAGAGAAAAGAGATTAGTGAGCCCAGTGCCACCTGAAATGATAGAAAGTCGTTCCGGGCCTGGGGTCATGATATCTTTCAAGCTTAGGCCATTTTCAAAAAAATCAACAATGCTGTAAGGAGAATGCTGCCCGATCAAAATATCTATATTCCCCATTCCGATATCCATATCAAACAACAAGACTCTCTTTCCACGTTTCGATAAGGAGATTGCAAAGTTCAAAGAAAAGTTGGATTTACCAACCCCACCCTTCCCACTCAATATGGCAAGTGTCTTGGCCATTGAATTTCTTTTTTGCATTTCGAGTCTCCTTCTCAGGTTTTCAGCTTGATCTTTCATAATCTTTAGCTCCAAAAACCATCTTCATTAAATTGGACGGTGTCGCTTTTTCAATATCATCCGGAACATTTTGTCCATTTGTAATATAAGCGGCTCCCAATTTATGAGCGTGTATAAAATTAAAGATAGAACCAAAAGTAGATGTTTCGTCCGCTTTCGTAAAAATGACCTGCTTAATGGGAATGGTAGTAAATTGCCGATAAATATCGTCCATATCCCTTTGCTTCGAGGTCAACGACAGTACCAAATACGTTTCCATTTCGTCCGTGAAGTGGATGATCTCCCCGAGGTCTTTAACATACTGTGGATTGCGGAAGTTCCTCCCAGCAGTATCTATAAACACATAATCATAATGAGAAAAGCGTTCTGTCGCCCGTTTGAAGTCTTCCAGGTTGTAAGCCACCTCGATTGGAACGTTTAAAATCTTTGCATATGTCTTCAATTGATCGATGGCAGCAATCCTATACGTGTCAGTTGTAATGAAGGCCACTTTCTTCCCATGCTTCAGCATGGTCTCTGCTGCTACTTTGGCTAAGGTTGTTGTCTTACCTACGCCTGTAGGTCCAACAATATTAATATATTTCTTTTGCAAACCTGGTTGGCCGTTTGGCACCTGCTCTACTAGTTTACGCAAAGACGCTTCTAACCAGCTTCTAATCTCTTCCTCAGTTGATTCCTCTTTAGAGGAAAACCATTTATCAAGCAACTCAGTCATGATTTGCGAGCGGATTACAGCATCCACTTCCTGGTCGATGAGATACTCATAAACCTGTTGTAATTTCTCCGGGTAATGAGTATTTGATGGGATTTGTATATTTCTTATCATCCCTTTAAGTCCTTCAATTTCTTTTAAGAGTTCATCATCTGCCCCGTTGGCTGGTTTTGATAACGTCGGTTCACAGATTTCTGCGACAGGGTTCTCAAGTATTGATTTTGCAGGTAACTTCTTTTCTTTTTGTTTAGTTACTGGTTGAGTAGGCTGTGAAACGGGATCGATGGCTGCCATGACTTCAATATTCCTTTTCTTGAACAATCCTAGAAAACCACCGGTATATACAGCTTTCGAACTTAAGATAACCGCTTCACTGCCTAATTCTTCTCGTATCTGCTTCATGGCCTCAGACATGGAAGGCGCCATATATTTCTTTATCCTCAATCAATATTCACCACCCCAACACTTTGGACTTCTATATTCGATTCAAGTTCATTGTAAGAAAGAATCGGTACATTAGGAAAATAACGTTCTGTCAATTGCCGAGCGTACATCCGAACAGCCGGGGAGCAAAGCAGGATCGGTTGATGATCCATTAACGTCAGCTCTTCCAATTTAGCAGCGATTGCCTCCAGTATCGATTGTGATACGGTAGGATCGAGCGACAAAAAGTTACCATGTTCAGTTTGTTGTACCGCATCTGCAATCGCCTTCTCCACTTTCCCAGATAGAGTAATGACTTTTATCCGATTTTCCCCTGAAATAAAGGAATTCGTAATTTGTCTCGCTAAATTCTGGCGTACGTATTCAGTGAGCAAATCGGTATCTGTAGATAACTTACCGTAATCAGCAAGTGTTTCAAAAATGATTGGTAAGTTCCTTATCGAAATTTTTTCTTTCAATAGTTTTGCCAATACCTTTTGGACATCCCCTATCGACAATGGATTCGGGGTGACCTCTTCGACAAGGATTGGCGACGTTTCCCTAAGATGATCAATTAATTGTTTCGTCTCCTGCCTGCCCAAAAGTTCATGAGCATTAGCTTTGATGACTTCCGTTAAATGCGTGGAAACCACACTCGGAGGATCGACCACGGTATAGCCCATCATCTCAGCATGTTCTTTCATGTCTTCCGTAATCCATTTTGCCGGTAGCCCGAATGACGGTTCAACCGTATCGATTCCTTCTATTGTATCGTCTTCTATGCCTGGACTCATGGCTAAATAGTGGTTCAGAAGCAATTCTCCATGAGCAATTTCATTACCCTTGATTTTCAAACGATACTCATTGGGATTCAACTGGATATTATCCCGAATCCTGACGACCGGGATGATTAGCCCCATTTCAATCGCCAGCTGCCTCCGGATCATGACCACCCGATCGAGAAGGTCTCCTCCCTGATTCGTATCGGCCAGAGGGATAAGTCCGTAGCCAAATTCAAATTCAATAGGGTCGACACTCAAAAGGTTCACGACGCTCTCAGGGCTTTTCATTTCGTCCGTTTCCAATACTTCTTCCATTTCCTGAATCTCATTTTCATCAGGCTGTGGAGTTTTGGAAATGACATACCCTCCCACGACCAATAAAGCTGCAATCGGCATCGTGAATACATCCGAAATCGGGGTGAATAATCCCAATAGGAAAATCGTAGCTGCGGTCAAATACAGCATTTTAGGAAATTGGAATAACTGCTCAACGATGTCCGCCCCTAAATTACCGTTCGAGGCAGCACGTGTCACGACAATCCCAGTTGCAGTTGAAATCAGTAACGCCGGAACTTGACTGACAATCCCATCACCCACAGATAACATGGAGAAATGGATGGCTGACTCACCAAAGCTCATGTCCAGTTGCATGACACCGATAATCATCCCAAAAATCAAGTTGATGATGACGATGATGATTCCGGCGATGGCATCACCTTTTACAAACTTGCTCGCTCCGTCCATGGATCCATAAAAATCGGCCTCGTTGCTGATCTTTTCACGTCTTGTACGTGCTTCACCTTCCGAAATCATCCCAGCATTCAAATCAGCATCAATTGCCATCTGTTTTCCAGGCATGGCATCCAGCGTAAACCTTGCCGCTACTTCTGATACCCTTTCGGAACCTTTCGTGATGACAATGAAGTTGATGATGACCAAGATTATAAATACCACTAACCCTACAAGCACATTCCCTCCGACCACAAAAGAGCCAAAGGTTTCAACTACACCGCCAGCATCGCCATATGTCAGAATGGCACGCGTTGTGGACACATTCAATCCGAGCCTGAATAATGTTAATAATAAGAGCAGTGACGGAAAGATAGAAAACTCAAGTGGCTCTTTCATATTCATCGTAGTCAATAGAACTAACAGCGCAAGAGATATATTCAAAAGAAGTAAAATACTTAACAACCAAGTTGGTAACGGAATGACCAGCATGGCGACAATCATGATGACACTTGATATGACAACTAAATCTCTTGCTCGCATGTCCTTCTCTCCTAACTAACAGGTAACAATCTACCTTTTAAAGCTTGCCTTTCGTTTTATAAACAAAGGCGAGTATTTCAGCGACCGCCTTAAAAAACTCTTCCGGTATCGCTTGCCCCACGTCGGCTTGATCATATAATGATCTTGCTAAAGGTCGGTTTTCCACCATGACTACGTCATTTTCTTTTGCGATATATTTAATCTTCTGAGCAACGAAGTCTACACCCTTTGCCACGACAAAAGGAGCTTCCGCTTTGCTTTCATCATATTTTAAAGCAATGGCAAAATGCGTCGGGTTTGTAATGACGACGTCCGCATTCGGCACTTCCTGCATCATCCTCTGAGCCGCCATCTGGCGTTGCTTTTGCTTAATCTTTGATTTAATGAGCGGATCGCCTTCAGAATTTTTATATTCATCCTTAATATCCTGCTTTGACATCCGGATATTTTTTTCAAAGTCATATTTTTGATACATATAGTCCAATAGTGCAATGAACAATAAAGCCACGGCAGCATAATACCCTACTTTAATTGTAATGTCCGCCAATGTTGCCATTGCATCTGCCACAGATATCTGTGATAAAATCATAATCTCTTCCATACGGTTCCAGAGTACATAAAAAGCAACAAAACCAACAAATGATATCTTAAGAATGGATTTCAATAATTCAACAATGGCCCTCATTGAAAAAATTCGTTTAAATCCTTTAATGGGATCCAATTTTTCAAGCTTAAACTGAATCGATTCCGTTGAAAACATAAAACCGATTTGCATTACATTGGCCAACACCCCAGCTACCACCGCTGCCACAAAAACAGGACCTAAAACAAGTCCCATCTCCATAAGGATTTCAATCAAGATAACTTGCATGCTTTCTTCACTAAAGTCGCTAACGGTGAAATCCTGTAGGTATTTCTTCATAAGGGCAAACAAGTGATTGTACATGAACGGTCCCATCATTAGCAGAACCGAAAATACGGTAATTAGGTTAACCGATGTATTAACATCCTGACTTTTGGCAACCTGTCCCTTTTTCTTTGAATCCTGACGTTTTTTCGGGGTTGCCTTTTCGGTTTTTTCACCGGCGAAAAACTGTAAATCCAGCTGTACTCTTTCCATTGTCATATGCCCCCGATCAGTTGCATTAACTGACGCATCGTCAGGAGAATGAAATTAAATAGTTGTGTCACGACCGTCATCATCATTCCCATGACAATGATTACAATGGATAAACCTACGATGATTTTCACAGGTATACCGACAACAAATACGTTTAGTTGTGGAACCGTCCTTGCTAGGATGCCAAGCGTGACGTCCACTAAGAATATGCTTCCCACTACCGGGATGGCCATCTGAAAAGCAATCATAAATGCTTTACTAAATGCTTTGGCCAAGTACTCTATTATTGACTGATCGCCGAATGGCACGAATAACTGATCGATCGGGATGAATTGATAGCTATAAAAGATCCCATCCAACAGTAAATGATGACCATCTGTACTTAGAAGAAACAATAAGGCAATCGTATATAAATATTGTCCCATCAAGGGACTTTGAGCTCCTGTTTGAGGATCAATAACATTCGCTATCGAAAACCCCAGTTGAAAATCGATTAACCCACCGGCAATCTGGACCGCGGATAATATCATATAAGCAGCAAACCCGATGAAGAGGCCTACGAGCGCTTCTTTTATGATCAATAAATAAAAAGTGACATCCAAAGCCAGTACCGGTGCATCGATGGTATAGTACATGATCCAAGCCAGGAAAACTCCCAACCCGACTCTATGCTGTATTGGAATAGACCGATATGAAAAAATTGGCATGGCTACGAAAAAGGTCGTGACTCTAACTACCATTAATAGAAATGCAGGAAAGTAAGGGAATATTTCCTCCATACTCTAACCTACAAATCGATTCAAATTACCGAATATATCATTGGCATATGATAATAGATGGCTAAGCATCCATGGAGCGAGTAAAATAAGCGCCAATAAAACTGCCACTATTTTTGGAACGAAGGCCAATGTCTGCTCCTGAATCTGAGTCGTTGCCTGAAAGATACTTACTAGCAACCCGACGACCAGAGCAATCACCATCAGCGGTCCAGCTATAATCAACACCATATAAATCCCTTTTTCGGCTACATCAATAACATAATCTGCACTCATCTTTTCTCACCTGCTTAAAAACTCTGTAATAACGACTTCACTACTAAATACCAACCATCAACAAGAATGAAGAGAAGGATCTTGAATGGAAGGGAAATCATGACCGGCGGTAACATCATCATCCCCATTGACATCAGGACACTTGCAATGACCATATCAATCACTAGAAAAGGGATGAAAATCATGAATCCTATTTGAAACGCCGTTTTAATCTCACTGATTGCAAATGCTGGTACAAAGGCAGTCAAGGGAATATCATGTATCGTTTCAGGCTGTTTGACCTTGGCATAGTCTAGAAACAAGGCCAGATCTTTCTGCCTCGTATGAGCACTCATAAACTCCTTAAAGGGCATCGCCGCTTGCTCATACGCCTCTTCTAAATCGATTTCTTCATTAAATAAAGGAGTTAATGCTTTCTCATTCACTTCCTGGAACGTGGGGGCCATGATGAAAAAAGTCATGAAAAGAGCCAAGCCGACCAGTACCTGGTTCGGCGGCATTTGCTGTGTCGCTAGTGATGTCCTGACAAAACTGAGCACGATGATGATCCTCGTAAAACATGTCATTAAAATCAGTATGCTCGGTGCAAGTGATAAAACCGTTAACAGAAGGACTAACTTGACGGAAGTAGAGACACTAGAGGGATCACTGTTGTTAAAAAACTCCATGAACTCATTCATTCTTTGTCTCTTCCTTTCCTATCAAGCTCGTTCAACAGCTTCTTCCTGCTTTTAGACATTTGATCGAGCTGACTCTTGAACTCTGAGGAAAAACTAGTAGTCTCGGTTTCATTTTTTTTCAGCCATTTGCTTTTCAGCTTTGCCATAAGGTCTCTTGGTTGGATCATCTGGTCCATTTTGTCATTGTAATCTTCTATCAGCTGTTCATATTCTTTTGGATCATCTATTTCCTTTAACAGTTGGATGTTTTCGCCGACCCCTACAACTAAAATCCTTCCGCCAACCTTTACAAGTTGAACGGATCGATTTGCCCCGAGGCTCGTTCCTCCCAAGTTCTCTACCGAATTAGCTTTTTGATACGTTTTACCTTTCTTCCCTACAAACCTCAATACTATATAGAGAAGCGCAACCACAAATATGGTAGCGAGAATCATCCTGAGGAACTCCCAAACCGTTATCCCCACTTTTTCAGGATTTGTTGTTTGATCGGTAGATTGGGAGTCACTAGAATGAGAGCCTTTTGATTTATCGGTTTTATCCTTTTTTGAATCTTCTGGCTCATAAAATTTCTTTACTGTGTCATCCAGATTTTCGGCACTGGCTTGCATGGCCCCGCAAAAGAACAAGGTGAACACTAGTGAAACTTGAAGCCACTTTTTAAAAGCAAACAATATGAAGACACCCTCTTAGTTAGCTTAGTGCTTTATTTATGGCTTCCAATACGCGATCTGCCTGGAAAGGTTTAACGATGAAGTCTTTAGCTCCCGCTTGGATTGCGTCGATGACCATGGCTTGTTGTCCCATTGCGGAGCACATGATGACCTTAGCTTGAGGATTCACCTTTTTAATTTCCTTTAATGCGGTAATACCATCCATTTCAGGCATGGTGATATCCATCGTTACTAGATCCGGGTGGGTTTCTTTATATTTCTCAACTGCTTGGGCGCCGTCTGCTGCTTCCCCTACAATCTCAAAACCATTTTTAGAAAGGATATCTTTAATCATCATTCTCATAAATGCTGCATCGTCTACAATTAAAATTCTATTTGCCATTTTTTCTTCCCCCAAATTTATCTAATTTTTTTTAATCGGTCGCTCTGGCTCATAATATCTGTAACTCGAACACCGAAGTTTTCATCAATGACAACAACCTCACCTTTGGCGATTAACCGGCTGTTTACAAGTATATCAACAGGTTCCCCGGCTAGTTTATCCAATTCAATAATTGAACCGGATGACAATTCCAGGATTTCCTTGACTGAACGTTTGGTCCTTCCAAGCTCTACTGTTACTTGAAGAGGAATGTCCATCAGCATGCTAAGGTTCTTCGTTTCCGATTCTTGAAGCTGGTAAGGCTGAAAACTTGTGAAACTAGCTGGCTGTACATTCACAGGTTTTCCATTGGATGCGGTTGGCGCACCAAAATGCTGTGGTTCATTTGGCATCTGATACGTCTGTTGTGCCTGATAGGGTACATATGGATCATGGGCCGACTGATTTGAAATGGGAATCTGTGATTCTGCCGTAGCTTGTGTCGGAATGCTCTGTGGCTGACTATTAGCCACCTGTTGTTCCATTTCTTTTTGGAGTTCAACAGGTTCACTTTCACCTGACCCATTCAATAATTCATCGACCAATCCTTTTGCAAACTCTAAAGGCAATAACTGCATAATACTTGAATCAATCAGATCACCTACGCGCAAACGGAACGATATCTTTGCAAATAAATCTTCGTTTGGGATGGCATCTTCGCCTTCACCGTTAAGAAAATTGAGTAAATCTACGCTTGGCGGTGAAATATCAACCTTTTTGCTGAAGATGGTCGACATGGAAGTCGCAGCGGACCCCATCATTTGATTCATCGCTTCCTGGACTGCACTTAATTGGATTTCACCTAACATATCTGAAGGACTCAATCCATCACCACCAAGCATTAAATCAGCGATGATTGCTGCATCACTTTGCTTGATGACCAGCATATTGATTCCAGAAAATCCCTCTGTGTACCTTACTTGTATGGCCACATATGGCTGTGGAAACTCTTCAGCTATCTTACCCTTTTCAATTATGGTAACGGTTGGGGTCGTAATATCCACTTTCTGGTTCAATAAAGTGGATAATGCAGTAGCTGAGCTTCCGAAAGAGATATTTCCAATTTCCCCCAACGCATCCAGTTCCATCTCGGATAAATAATCGTCAATCGAAATTGAGCTCCCCCCATCTTCTATATCTTCTGTTCCTTTTAAAAGGGCATCTATTTCGTCTTGTGAAAGCATTTCATCACTTACCATCTTCGTCTCCCCCTTTCAAAATATCAAGAATCTGGATGGCGTGTTTTTTACCTATTTTGCCTGGTTGTCCACTATATTTTGGAATGCCTCCAACTTTAATTAGTAAAGGTTCATCGATTGCCTGATTTAAATCGATAACATCACCTACATCGAGTAGCAGAAAATCCTGAATGGTAATATCAGTGGTTCCAAGCTCAGATATAATCGGCAGGTCGGAATTCCTAATACGCGTTTCCAAAATCTTGATTTCTTCAGGCAGTCTTACTTTTTGGGAAGTTTCCATCCAGTAGTGAGCAGATAACTTCGGTATAATCGGTTCTAATACGACGTGCGGTATACATATATTGATCATTCCGCTTGTTTCACCTATTTGGGTATTCAACGAAATGACGACAACTGTATCATTGGGTGAAACTAGTTGTAAAAATTGAGGATTCACTTCGAATTCCGTCATCACGGGTTCGATTTCGACAATCGTTTCCCAGGCCTCTTGTAAATTTTCAAAAGCCTTCTCAAAGAGATTCGACATGATTTTCGTTTCGATTTCCGTCAGACTGTCGACTTTATTGGCACTGACACCCCTGCCACCCAAAACACGATCCATCATGGAATACGCAATATTTGGATTGACCTCAAGTATGATGCGGCCATCCAACGGTGGGACCTCGAACACATTCAAAATTGTCATTTTTGGTATCGACCGTATAAACTCTTCATAGGGGATTTGATCAGCCGAAGCAACCGATATTTGGACATAGGTCCTTAGCTGTGCTGAAAAATAAGTTGTCAACAGCCGTGCGAAATTATCATGGATCCTTGTCAAGCTCCTGATTTGGTCCTTCGAGAAACGAAGCGCCCTTTTGAAGTCGTACACTTTCACCCTTTTTTCTATTTCCTCTTTCTTTAAATCGTCCGCATCCATTTCTCCAGTAGAAATGGCTGAGAGTAATGCATCAATTTCATTTTGTGATAATATTTCCCCGGACATTTGCATTCACCTCCAAAACTTCCCCTTCTTAATTTAATGAAGTCAGGGTGTTCTTATTGAAGAATCGAGGAGGTTATATAAACCTTTTCAACTTTTCCTTCTTCCATTAATTCATTAATTTTAGTCCTTAGCGTATTCTGAAGTTTTTCCTTGCCCTTTTTACCTGTTAACTCCTGCGCTTTCATTTCAGACAATTCGGTAATGATGATATTTTTCACCTGAAAGTTTCTTTTTTCCAACTCTTCTTTAGCCTTTTTATTATCTGTCTGGACCATAAATGAGATTTTAATATAATCATTGCCAGCTAGATTCGTCGTAATTTCAGGAATTTCAACAGAAGATTCAACAATCTCATCTATGCTGGGCTTATCCTCAGTAGATGCGGGTTCAGATAATTTCGTAACAACCACGACCGCTATGACGCCAACTAGGGAAATCGCCACCAGCATAATCAATATAATCGTCAATAGCTTTTTTTTCATACTCTTTCCTCCCCCCCTTTGTGAAATCCTAGAACATTCACACTCCGATAAAAATGAATGATGGCTTGAATCATTTCTTCTTCCTTCTCGAGCACCACAATTTTCTTGCCATTTGTAAAAGTGATGGTTGTATCCGGCAACGACTCGACCGTATCTATGTACAATGCATTGATATGAAAGCTTTTGCCATTCAGCCTCGTGACTTTAATAATAATATGTAGGAGCCAGAGCAAATCAGCACCTGGCTCCTCCCTCCCTTAACCTATCGTTTTAAGTTAACCAATTCTTGCAGGATTTCATCAGATGTCGTGATGATTCGTGAATTCGATTGGAAACCACGCTGAGCAACAATCATCTCCGTGAACTCCTCGGATAAATCGACATTCGACATTTCTAGTGAATTGGATGCAATCGTTCCTCGGCCATCCCCAGCAATACCGATATTTGCCGTACCTGAGTTAATCGATTCTTGGAATGTGCTACCACCGGATTTAGTTAAACCTGAGGCGTTAGAGAACTTAGCGATTGCTAACTGCCCCAATGTTACAATCTTCCCGTTGGAGTATATCCCATTAATTTCGCCTGATGAGCCGAAATTAAAGCTTTCCAGTTTTCCTTCTTTATTCCCATTTGGGTTGACGAGTGCTGTTGTTGTTCCAGGTACTTGGGTAAGATTTTTGAAATCATAACTTATGGTGGTATCTGTTTTATTACCAGTCTTGTAATTGCCGTTTTCAAAAGTTAGAGTAGTAAATAGAGTTGCTGTGACAGAAGTATCTGTTGGATCTTGATCAAGGTATACCTTCCACTCATTCGGTGTAGCCGATTTTTGGAAATAAACAGTTTTTGCTTGTTCTTCTCCTTTGGCATCAATGACTTTTATTTGTTGGCTGAATACTGATCCATCAATAGCATCTGCTGCTAAATTCTCACTCACCGTTACTGTAGTAGTTTTTACTGCCGGTAATACCGCATTAACGTTTACTGCCACGTCTCCGATAGCATTTGAAGTATTTCCATTTGCATCAACTTGGTAGGCTTGCACTTTCGACCCACTCGAGTTTACGAGAGTTCCATTGTCATCTAAATAGAAGTTCCCGGCACGAGTATACGATAAGGCATCCCCTTGCTTGACCACAAAATAACCGTCACCGGAAACAGCCAAGTCAAGGTCACGCCCAGTAGTTTGCAAGCTTGATTGACTATGAATCGTGTCAATCGTTGCGATGGTAGATCCTAAACCAACTTGCTTGGAGTTGGTTCCACCCCTATTTTCTGTTGCAGCACTAGCACCTGATATTGTTTGGTTCATCGTATCGCTGAAAGTGACCCGACTTTTCTTAAAACCATAGGTGTTTACATTGGCGACATTATTCCCGATGACATCTAATTTTGTTTGTAAGTTTTTTAACCCACTGATTCCTGAGTACATTGAACGAAGCATATTAAACGTTCCCCTTTCATTTTAGCGACTGCTTCTGTCATTCCACAGTCAAGGCTTCCTATACTAGGGCCGGCCCATTAATCCAATAATATGGTTCCATTGATATTTGTAAAAATTTGAGACGATGCTTCATCTCGGTCCATGACTGTGATGACTATGTTATTTTTCGTGCTGATAACGAGCGCCGCATTATCGGTGATGATGAGTGACTCGGTCACCCCCATTTTTTTGGCTTCAATTGCTTTATCGGCAATTCGGTCCCAAGTTTGCTGATTTATTTCTATTTTTCTTTGATTCATCCGCATTTGGGCGTGTTTACTGATTGTAAGTTTTTCAAGGGCTACAGCTGTTTCAAAATGCTGTTGAAATCCTTGCTGGGTCGCTTTCCTTTGTCTCAAGGGTGATTTCATCAGTGGTGTCGCTTGAGCGGAATTTACTTGAAAGCCTAGTTTATTCATTGGTCCGCTCCTTAAGCGCCAGCTATTTTGATCAATTGCTCTCTAGTTAATTTTGTGCCTGTTTCATCATTCACTTCGATTTGCAGCTTACCATGATTCATCGATACCGAAGTGACGATGGCCGACTGTTCCCCGTTTATTTCATCATTCCAACTGACCTTTTTACCAATCAGTTCGCTTGCCGTCGTCAGGCTGTTCGCCCCAGTCCCTGTCTGCTTCATGGCTGAAATATTCGCCGGTTCGAGTTTCGTCCCATCCTCTAAAAGGAAATAAACTTTATCTCCTTTAAATTGAATTGAATCCACGATGCCTGTCCCTTCTTCAATAGCAAGGTTCTCATCACCCTCATCGAGTTTATGCCAGGTCACTTCTTTACCAACAAAGGAGTTATAATTCATTAAACTAGTTTGCTGATTAGCTCCTATCAACACATCCATTTTGGTCCCGATATTCACCATCTGTTCTAATGATGAAAAAGTGGCCATTTGTGCGATAAACTCTGAATTGTCCATTGGGCTTGAAGGATCTTGGTTTTGCAACTGGGTTAGCAATAATTTCAGGAAATCATCTTTCCCTAGTGCGTCACCCGTTTTTCTTGTTTCAGTTTGATAGTTTGATAACATTAATGATGTGTCAATTGTCGTCATCTCTTCACCTACACTTCCATATTTAACAGAGCTTCCGCAAAAGAACCTGTAAATTCACCATCCGATTCTTCCTTACTTTCTTGCTTACTTTCTTGTTGCTGTCTACTTTGATCCTCTGCCTCTTTCTGGCTGAATTTCTCTGAATTGAAAGAGTTGAAGGTTTGTGCTATTTCAATTTTTTCAATTTGAACGTTTTGACCGCTAAAGGCTTGCTTTAAGCCTTGAACCTGGTTGTCCAGCATATCCTTTGCTTGTGCTGTAGCGGCCAAGATCCTTGCTGTCATCATCCCATCTTTTTGAATCAATTCAATTCTGAGCGAGCCCAGATGTTCAGGGTTCAGTCTGATTAATAGCTTATTTACGCCATTAGTTCCGGAGAAATTAGATTTGTTCAAAATAGATTCAAATTGCTTGATGAATTCATCCTGATTGACAGTCTGTCCACCTTTGGAAGCTGTCAAGACCAATTGTTCTATCTTGCTCATTTGAACGGGAACATTTGGATTTAGGTTGGTGTTTTCCTCTGTATTCAGAACAGCAGGTCCATCTGCCTGTCCATTATTACTGAGAGTGAACTTAAACTGAGTTGGCTTTACAATTTGGAATGGTAATCCCAGGCCTTGTTTATTTCCTGCTTTTTCAGCCTCTACTATTCTAGAAAATGCATTCCTCACCGTTTCAAGGGATTTATTCTGCCCTTTGTCCACTAGAACTGAAAAATCAATTTCTCCGCTTTTTTTCTGTTGCTCATTAGACATCCATTTTTCAAGCTTTCCTGTTATTCCTTCAAGCACATTCTTCACTTGCTTCTGGAGGGATGCCTCATCTTGTGTAATATCTTTATTTTCTAATAGAAGTTCCTGTACTTTCACCAGTTTTAAAAGGTTAGCGGTCCCTTCTATGGGTAGCTGTTGCCACTCTTCTTCGCTCAAAGATGCAACTTGTTTGAGGATTGTGTATAGTTCCATGACATTCGCACCGAGAAGACTTTGAGAGTCGAGTGATATCTCCTCTTCCTGCTCTTGATTTAAATCAAGTTCATCGATACTTTTAAAAAAATCCTCAAGTCTAGAATCATCGCCGGTAAGACCTTTCAGTACCTGTAAAAGTAATGCTCCTGAGCTTGAAGAATCATTTATTAACAAATCCTCATCCGCTATTCCTTCTTCAAGATCACTTAAGCTGGTTTGTTTCAAGAAATCCACCAAATCCTTAAGTGTGGAGAGTTTTTCATCGGAAAGAGTAAGAGATTCTGTATCCATAATATTTACTGAGTCCGTTTCCAAAGTTAATGCCGATTGAAGAGCGGATCCAAATTGAGCATTTGAGCCTTGGCTTTGATTAGGTTGTAATTTTGGAGTGACCGATGTAGAAGCTAGCATTGAATTAATGTTCGTATTCACTTTTGAAATCACCTCCTTTCATGTGACTTTACGTATTCTGTTCCGTTAGTTTCTTCGTTAACCTGGCAGCATCTGCTGTGGTCATCTGCTCCAATACCTTCGCTAAAGTATCAGCTTTCATACTTGCCAAGATCTTCACGGCGTCTTCATCATTCATCTCTGTAATGATAGGCGCTGATTTTTTGGGGGCCATCGTTTCATATGTGCGTATGATATCCTTGAATGCCCGTTTACTTCCATCTTGGCTTTCTTTTAGCTCATTCAATTGTGTTTGTAGCTGCTGTTTATCTGCCTCGGCCTTTTCGACAGCCTTGTCACGGGTATCAATGATGCTTTCGAGCTTCTCTATCTCTTTTTCCTTACTCTTTATTTCAGTTTCTAATTTTGCCAATCTTTTTGAATCCTTACCTATCTGCGGTGGTTTTTCCTTTTCATCATCTTTTTGAAATAGCTCAGTTAAGTGGATTTTCCCGGACAACTCCTTAGCCTTTTCCATGACATTAACTCCAGCAACAGTGAAAACGATCAACGCAACAGTCACCGCAAAAACCAAAGGGATAAAGATGACAAGAAACCATTGAAATTTACTTATTTTATTTTCTTCCAATTCATCCAATTCATTCGGTTCACCTTTTTTACGCATTCTATCACCTAACGCCCTTTGCTTAAGAATTGCCTGATAGATACTTCATCCATTTGTTTATTCTCGGCTTCCTTCAAGATATCCAGGAATTTATGAAAATCGTTTTCTTTCATTTTCTCGTACTTCTTAACCTCAATATTTCTCTCCATCAATACATCTTGCAGTACATTCATTTTATAGCGAGCTTCTATGACTTCCTCCTGGCTAATGCTTATGAGCTTTTCGAGGTTGTCCATAAACAACTGATGATGCCGAATTTCTTGAATGGACAAACCGTTTTTAAGCTTTTCCTGTTGAAATGCAAGTAAATCCTCTTTTTTCTTCAAAAATTTGTATAATTCACCTGCCAACTCTTCGAAATTTTTAAGAGCAGCATTATATTTAGAAAGGGCATCCCTTTTTTCTTTTTCTTTTATAGTTAAGATCTTTTCGAATTTATACTGATAAATCATAGCTGCTCACCTCTTTCCATCAAATCTACGAGGTTTCCTATACTCATGTCTTTAGGCGCCTTTTCATGGGTGCCCTGCTTCAAAAATGAAATGATTTCCGGGTAGCGCTTTATGGAATTATCTATTTCCTTCGAAGAACCCCTTTTATAAGCTCCTATATTGATTAAATCTTCCGACTCCATATAGGTTGATAGGTTCGCCCTTAGTGCTTCCGCCGACTTTTTATGTCTTTCCCCAACGATGTTATTCATGACACGGCTGATGCTCTTTAATACATTGAGTGCGGGAAACTGGCCTTTATTGGCTAAACTCCGGTCTAAGATGAAATGTCCATCCAAGATTCCCCGTACTGCGTCAGCAATCGGTTCATTCATATCGTCCCCATCGACAAGAACTGTATAAAAGGCGGTGATGGAACCTTGCTTATTTGTTCCTGTTCTTTCTAAAAGTCTTGGTAGAATCGCGAACACTGATGGTGTATACCCTTTTGTAGTAGGGGGCTCCCCTACAGCGAGGCCAATTTCTCGTTGAGCCATCGCCACCCTGGTAACAGAGTCCATCATCAACATGACATTCAACCCTTTGTCACGGAAATATTCAGCAATGGCAGTTGCTGTCATCGCTCCTTTAATCCGCATCAAAGCTGGCTGATCTGAAGTTGCAACCACAACGATGGAACGAGCTAATCCTTCTGGGCCAAGATCTTTCTCAATGAATTCCCGAACCTCTCGGCCACGTTCTCCCACAAGTCCAATCACATTTAAGTCAGCTGTCGTATTCCTGGCCACCATACCGAGCAAGGTACTTTTTCCTACACCGCTCCCAGCGAAAATACCGACGCGTTGTCCTTTCCCCACTGTTAGTAAACTATCAATCACCCTGACGCCCACATCAATTGGTTCATCAATGGGCGGCCGTTCCATTGGATTTGGAGGATCTTGATCGACTGGTACAGTAGCCAGTCCCTTTGGAAGCAGGGATTGGTCGATGGGATACCCGAGAGGATCGACAACCTTCCCAATCAATCCGCTTCCAACTTTTATTTCAAGGCTACGTCCGCTTCCTTCGACTATGCACCCTGGTGCAATATCACTTACAGCTGTAAAAGGCATTAAAATGACCATTTCGTCTCGGAAACCGACAACTTCAGCCAGTATCGGTTTTTTCTTTTTTCGAACACCAGTATAGATATAACAGACGTCGCCTACAGAGCTTTCAGGTCCTTGAGATTCTATCATTAACCCTACTACTCGCTTGACTCGTCCATAATGTTTAAATGTATCGACTTCATCAATAAAGGGTATGAGGTCTCTCGCTTTCATTTTTATTCCCCTTCCAGCAATTCGGTTAGTTTCACCTTTATCTCTTGTAGTTGGCTATCGACGCTTGCATCAATTCTTCCATTCTCCGACTCTATGATACAACTGCTTTCTTTCAACTCATCGTCAGGATAAATATATAATTCCGTATCTTTTGGAAAGATTGAAATTAGTTCTTCTTTATGAGAAAGAATGGAATGGTATCGTGCAGGATGAATGTGAATCTGCACTTCTCGGTAATCCTTGGCTTCTTTAATTGCCCCCTTAACGAGAGACAAAAAAGTTTCTTGCTCATTTTCCAGTTGCCGTCCAATAATTTTTTTGGCCACGTTTAAGGCTAAATCGAGTATGACCGATTCTGAGGATTCAAGATGCTGCTGATAATCATTTTTGGATGCCTCAACCACTTCTTTTGCGAAAGCGATATCCCCTGCAATCTCGTTATAACCTTTTTGAATCCCATCTTCAATCCCCTGCTGGTATCCCTCTTTTTGCGCCTGTTCGATGTACAGTTTTTTTTCCTGTTGCTCCCAATAATCCCTTGCTTGTTGTATTTCTTCGACCATTGCTTCGGCTTGACGCCTTGCTTCTATTAGTATGGCATCCGCTTCTTGTTTTGCTTGATAACAGGATTCATCAGGCTGGTAATGGTTGGTGACTTGCCCGTCATCGTTTTCTGTTGCATGAATGTCGAACTGGCGGATTTTAATCGCGATTTTCTTACTTTCTTCTTGCTTTGCCTGATGGGACTTTATAATTCTAGACAATAATATCATCCCCTCCGCCGCGGGCGATTACAATCTCGCCAGTTTCTTCAAGGCGGCGAATAACAGCAACGATTCTTGATTGTGCTTCTTCTACGTCACGCAGTCGAACAGGTCCCATATATTCCATTTCTTCCTGGAAAGTTTCGACCATCCGTTTCGACATATTACGGAATACGATATCTTTCACTTCTTCACTTGCCACTTTAAGTGCAAGTTTAAGATCTTCATTATCAGATTCCCGAACCACACGTTGAATGGCTCTACCATCCAGAGTAACGATGTCTTCAAAGACAAACATCCTTTTCTTGATTTCTTCTGCAAGTTCAGGATCTTGGATTTCAAGAGCATCCAAGATGGTTCGTTCCGTAGAACGATCGACACCATTCAAAACATCCACAACAGCTTCGACACCACCAGTTTGTGTATAGTCCTGTGTAACGGTCGCAGAAAGCTTTCTTTCTAAGATCTGTTCCACTTCATTGATAATCTCTGGCGAAGTGCTATCCATTAAAGCAATCCTTCTTGCAATATCTGCCTGTACTTCTTGAGGCAGTTCAGACAATATCTGACCTGCCTGTGTCGGATCTAGATAGGATAAGATCAGGGCAATCGTCTGTGGATGCTCATTTTGAATAAAATTTAGAATCTGTCCCGGATCTGCTTTACGAGCAAAATCGAAGGGACGAACTTGCAAGGACGATGTTAAACGGTTGATGATGGCTGCAGCCTGATCAGTCCCTAACGCCTTTTCTAGAACCTGTTTCGCGTATCCTATTCCACCTTGTGAAATATAATCCTGAGCTAAAGCAATATTATGGAATTCCTCTAATATCTCTTCCTTGTCGCGCGTATCAACGCTTCTAACTCCTGATATCTCAAGAGTCAACCTCTCAATTTCTTCTTCTGAAAGATGCTTATATACGGATGCAGAAACATCCGGGCCTAAGGAAATAAGGAGGATTGCCGCTTTTTGTTTACCTGTCAATCCACCCTTTTTCTTTCTATCTGTCACGTTCATGGCCTCCTAATCTTCTGCTATCCAGCTTCTTAATAGTTTTGCAAATTCATCCGGCTTATCTTTAGCCAATTTCTCGAGTTGCTTCCTTTTTAAAGTGGCTTCCGTATCTTTCTCATTGTTTAGATTTGGAACTTCTAACTCGACCTCTTCTTCCACTTCCTCAAAATATTCCTCTTCCACATCCCGTTGACGTCTTGAACGGAAGAATAAGACTAATAGGATGATTATGATTAGCAATAATACTCCACCAATAATGTAAACCCATATTGGCAAGTCAGAACCAATCTCTTCTTCTGTAAGCTTCATTTTTCCATTAAACGGTTGAACGGAGATTGCAATTTTCTCATTTAATTCATCGTCCGTTAGTTCTTCTCCCTCGGCTTTTTTATCAATAGTCGTTCGAATAATTGTGCTTAAGATTTGTGTGATATCATCCACGCTCTGTTGAGATAAAGAGTTTGGATCGTCAGCTGTAGGCGGTTCTACCATGACTTGAATTCCTAGATCCTTGACTTTATATGGACTTTCGACAATTTCCTTCTTAATTCGGTTCACTTCGCTATTTATTGTTTCATCGGATTTTTCATAATCACCTGAACCTGTGGAGCCTTCAACGTAGCTAGAGCCTAATGAATCTGCAGAGTCTTCACTTTGAGGAATACCCCCATCTGCAGCCGCATCACCACTATACGTTTCATTGATTCTTTGAGCTGAGATTTCAATCCCTGCCATATTTTCTTCATCGACGGGTTCTACTAAATTTTCTTCGCGATTTTCTTGAGTGAAGTCAATGTCTGTCGTAACGGATACAGCCACTTTATCTCTGCCCATTATTGTTCCTAGCATGTTCTGCACTTGCCGTTGTATATCGCGTTCTATTTCTTTCTTTATCCCATTTTGAGATTCAAAAGCGGAACCGAACGATGAATTTTCACTTTTTAGGTCAAAATACTCAAAATCTTGGTTCATGATGACGATATTATCTGTAGGAAGGTTGGGAACACTTTTTGAAACAAGATGGTAGAGGGATTTAACTTGACTCTCTTCAAAGTTATAGTCCGGTTTCGTATTCAATACGATGGAAGCTGAAGCCTCACCGGCTGATTCACTGACAAAGACCCCTTTGTCAGGAATCGTGATCATGACGCTTGCATCCTCTACCCCATCAATTTTCTTTATTAAATTGGATAATTCCGTTTGCATCGTATCCAATTTAATAACATTAAACTCATTTTCCGTCATTCCTAGCCCTGCACCTTTACTGAAGAAAGAGTAATCGATACTACCGGACTCCGGTATTCCCTCAGCGGCTAGTTTCACTTTGAGCGTATCGACACTTTCTTGTGGAACTTTGATTGTGGTACCGTTATCCGCAATTTCATTTTGTATCCCCTGACTGTCTAAATTCTCCTTAATGCTCCCCGTTTCAGATGGTTTCAAATTTGAATATAAGGGAACTAGTGTAGTTCGGGATGTTAAAAATGATACAATCATGATGATGATGATGACTAATGCCGCTGAACCAATCATGATCGTTTTTTGCCTTTTACTTCGTGTACTCCAAAAACCAGTTATTTTATTTTTAAAATTCACTAGTGCATCATTCATTTAAATCCCCCGGTCAGTCTATGAATTTATGAAAGGAGGCACTTTATCCTCCTAGCCACTTTTTCTCTCTATATATGAGGTTTTAAGATGAATGTTAAATACTCATTCTCATCATTTCCTGGTAGGCTTCGACCACTTTATTCCGAACCTCTAATGTTGCCTGCATCGTCAGACTGGCTTTTTGCGATGCAATCATCACTGTATGAAGCTCAACATCTTCTCCATTAGCTAACTTCGATGTAAGGCTGTCAGACTCAACCTGGGCTTCATTAACTTTATTCATAGATTCTTTTAATACGGACGCAAAATCTTGCTGTGCTTCGTATGGTGTACTTGTCTTACTTTGTTCACTTTTCCATGCATTTCCTGCATTAGTTACACTCGAAAGAGAAATCCCCTCCATAAATGCACTCTCCATTCAAAATTATTTACCGATTTCCAATGCTTTCATCATCATTCCCTTTGATGCATTTAAGACAGTGACATTAGCTTCATACGACCTAGTGGCACTCATTAAATCAACCATTTCTCTAAGAGGATCCACGTTTGGCATCTCTACATAACCATCTTCATTCGCGTCTGGATGATCTGGATTGTAATCCAACTCAAAAGGAGTTTCATCTTTCAAGATTCCTGATACTTTTACCCCGTCACCCGAGCTATCCTTTTTCCCGGTGGCTGCATCCAGAAAACTTGCAAAGCTGCCTTCCTTATTTTGCAGAACGACTGATTTCCTTGAATAAGGCTTCCATTCCCCCGTATCCGCATCAAACTCTGCTCGAGTTGTATCTGCATTGGCCATATTGGCAGAAATGACATCCATTCGAAGCCTTTGTGCAGTTAAAGCTGAACCCGTCGTATTAATACTTTGAAAAATCCCCATTACTTACCACCCCTAATCACTGATTCCAATGACTGGAATTTACCAGAAAGCCTATCGGTTACAGCATTATAATAAATTTGGTTCGTAGCCAGATCCGTCATTTCTTTATCAATATCCACACTGTTACCGTTACTGTTATAATTCACATTTTGCTGTGTAACAATGGAGGAGGTTGACCTACCGCCTGATTTAAAGCTAAAGTGCCTTTCGTCGGTACGATATGATTGTATGGCTGCATCAAGTTCTGTTTGAAAAGACTTTGTATTGGAGACATCTTTCGCCTTGTAATTTGGCGTATCTGAATTTGCTATATTTTGCGAAGTAACCTTTTGTTTCGTACTAGAATAATTCAGAGCGTTTTCCAGTGACTGAAAAGTATTCGAAAATAATTCCATATTATCGCTCCTTCCTTTCCATCCCAAGCAAATAATAACTTTAGTGATAAATAAACCCATTATCTAATATCCTTAATTTTAAAGAAACACTAGAACGATGTCTACAATCAATATATAGACTTTAGACCTATTATAGTCGAAAAATGTCACAAATTGCTCAAATTTAGAGCTTTGTCAGCTAATTTACTAGTCATTTGTGACGTAATATTACATTATTTTATTAATTTATCCATTTTTTATCTTCAAATACTTATTTATCATACAGAATAACAACCTAATGTACCTGATACTTTAGTACTAATTATCGACATAAAATCAAAGGTAATTTTTAACAAAAAAATCATCTTACACCTTGTCTCAAATAGTTTTCAGAATTTTTTCTTCCAAACACGGCTTGCTTTAAATATTCAAGACCAATGACTTTTTCGAAATATCTAAGTAATCCTTAAATTCGAATTCTTTCTCATTAATACTACGCCTAAAAATTTCAAAATATATTTTTGGATACATTGTATCAATTTCACATATTAAAAATTAACATTTTCTGTAAGTTCCCTTTAAAACTATCCAGATAGTTATAACAGTATAATTACCCTTTATAAGGAAAAATTAACTGTATTTTGGATAAACGCTTCTTTATCCTCATCCCACTTATTGGAATTTGATTCAAATTACCCTAAATTGTAAATTTCATTTATATTTTTACCTTCATTTACCACCCTACATGCTCTTATAACTAATCCATTTGTTTGATAACAGTCTAGGAGTTTGAACGAAGGTAAGTAAAGTTGCTGTTTAAGAATACATCTTTTGCTGATATACAGAACGTTGCACCTATATTGGGGAATTATCTTCCTGCCTCAATCACTACAAAAAAGCACGATATCTTAAGGAATAAGATATCGTGCTTTTTTGTAGTGGTCCTTTTCTAAGTTCAGAGATTGTTGCTAGGCTTTATGCTGTTAAAAATGTTGGAGTATGGAAATCTTTATCTGGGGGAAATTGAAAGACAAAAAGGGTACGGAAGTTAATTCCGTACCCTTTTTGTCTTTCATAACCCTATTCCCTAGAGTATTTTAGTTATTTTTAAGTTTTTCTAATTCGTTAAGGAATTTATCGTTCAATACTTTGATGTACGTGCCTTTCATACCTAACGAACGTGATTCGATAACTCCTGCACTTTCTAATTTTCTAAGCGCGTTTACGATAACTGAACGTGTGATACCAACCCGATCGGCAATTTTCGAAGCGACAAGTAAACCTTCGTTCCCTTTAAGCTCTTCAAAAATATGTTCAATAGCTTCTAATTCACTGTATGACAATGAAGAAATAGCCATTTGTACGACCGCTTTACTACGTGCTTCTTCTTCAATCTCTTCAGATTTTTCACGAAGGATTTCCATTCCAACCACTGTAGCGCCATATTCAGCCAAGATTAAGTCATCATCGTGGAACTTATCTTGTAAACGAGCAAGAATCAATGTTCCTAAACGTTCCCCTCCACCCATGATTGGAACGATGGTTGTTAGGCCATTTGAAAACAATTCTTTATTTTCAACTGGGAAAGCTGTATATTCGCTTTCAATATCAAGATTAGAAGATGTTTCTTGAATGTTAAATAAGTTTTTCGTGTACACTTCAGGAAATTGCTTATCTTCTAACATTTTGTACATACGTTCATTCTCGATTTGTTGGCTTACTGCTATTCCAAGTAATTTACCGCGGCGGCTAACGACGAATACGTTTGCTTCAATCACTTCACTTAAGCTTTCTGCCATTTCCTTGAAATTAACTGCTTTTCCTGCTGCTTTTTGGAGCATTGCATTAATTTTTCTTGTTTTTGCTAATAAATTCATCTGACTTGTTCCTCCTAAAAATACCATGGTTCACAATTGACTATGAAGTTGTATTTCCGTAATTTGATGTTGTTTGCTTAGGCAATGTTATTGCCGTTGGTTCATTCTATAGGATAAACTGGCTTAAGTCTTTATTACGGGCTATGGAGCCCAGCTTATCTTCGACATACTGAGGGGTAATCGTGATCTTTTCCATCGTTATGTCCGGAGCTTCAAAAGATAAATCCTCTAGAAGACGCTCAAGGATTGTATGAAGGCGCCTAGCCCCAATATTATCTGTGTTTTGATTCACCTCAAAAGCCACTTCCGCTATCTTACTAACAGCTTCGTCAGAAAATTCAATTTCTATACCTTCAGTTTCTAATAGAGCCACATATTGTTTTAAGAGAGCATTATCTGGCTCGTGTAAAATCTTCACAAAGTCTTCGACGGTCAATTTATTTAATTCCACGCGGATTGGAAAGCGTCCCTGCAGTTCAGGAATAAGATCTGATGGTTTAGCAGTATGGAAAGCACCTGCAGCAATGAAGAGTACATGATCGGTCTTAACGGAACCATATTTTGTGACAACTGTCGACCCTTCAACAATTGGCAAGATATCCCGCTGTACACCTTCTCTTGACACATCCGCTGAAGAGCTACCAGACTGCTTGCTAGCAATCTTATCAATTTCATCGATGAAAATAATCCCGTTTTGCTCGGCACCATATACAGCGTCCGAAGTTACTTCATCCATGTCAATCAATTTTGCAGCTTCCTCATTGGTCAAGACCACTCTTGCTTCACTTACTTTCAATTTACGCTTTTTATTTTTCTTGGGCATCAAGCTTCCCAATGCGTCCTGCATATTCATCCCCATTTGTTCCATTCCCGAACCTTGTAGCATGTCAAACATTGATGCTGCCTGCTCTTCCACTTCAACCGTGATCATTTCATTCTCTAACTCTCCCTTAGCCAATTGACTCGCCACAAGCTTTCTTTTTTGCTGCAGGCTTAAATCTTCGGAATTATCATTCGAATCCTGGTCAGCCTGATTGGTCCCACCTCCGAAAAATGCTTCGAGAGGATTTTTAAAATTACTCTGCTTTTTATTGGACGGTACTAGTAAATCAATTAAACGGCGATTAGCATTTTCCTCTGCCCGTTCTCTGACACTCACCATCTTTTCTTCCTTTACGAGGCGGACGGAAGTTTCCACCAAATCACGCACCATCGATTCAACATCGCGGCCAACATAACCAACTTCCGTAAATTTCGTCGCTTCCACTTTCACAAAAGGAGCACCAACCAATTTAGCCATTCTCCGAGCAATTTCTGTTTTCCCAACACCGGTCGGTCCAATCATTAATATGTTTTTCGGAACAACTTCATCACGAAGTTGTTCTGATAGTAAAGAACGGCGGAACCGATTTCGCAATGCTACTGCTACTGCTCGTTTGGCCTCACTCTGTCCTACAATATATTGATCCAGTTTCTCAACGATTTGCCTCGGTGTTAAATTAGTTTTTTTTGACATTGTGCGCTCCTCCTTACAACTCTTCCACGATTATATTCGTATTGGTAAATACACAAATTTCCGCTGCAATTTGTAAAGATGATTGGGCGATATCTTTTGCCGATAAATTTTCGCTAGAAAAACGTTTTAAAGCCCTGCCGGCAGCCAGAGCATAATTCCCACCTGAACCTATGGCCAGAATTCCGTCGTCCGGCTCGATGACTTCACCGGTACCTGAAACCAGAAGCAAGTCTTTTTTATTCATCACAATTAACATCGCTTCCAGCTTTCTTAGCACATTGTCGCTTCGCCATTGCTTTGCCATTTCAACGGCAGCACGTTGGAGATTCCCGTTGTACTCCTCTAGCTTCGCTTCGAACATTTCAAAAAGAGTGAAGGCATCCGCCACAGACCCAGCAAATCCTGCCAGGACATTACCATTAAAGATTTTCCTCACTTTTCTTGCCGTATGCTTCATCACTACTGAATTCCCTAAAGTAACCTGCCCATCACCGGACATTGCACATTCACCTTTATGATGCACTGCAAATATCGTAGTCATAAAGTGTCTCCTTTCAACTTTTAAGCTCGCGGATGTGATGCATTGTAGACTTTTTTTAATTGGTCTTTCGTTACATGCGTATACACTTGCGTAGATGAAATTTTTGAATGTCCAAGCAGTTCCTGAACCGTACGTATATCTGCCCCATTATTTAATAGATGAGTGGCAAATGAATGCCTCAGCATATGTGGGTGCAGATTTCCATCAGTGGCCGATTTTTTAATCAATTCATTTAATATATATCGGACTCCCCTTGGTGTAAGAGGTTCTCCGCGAAAGTTAACAAATAAATAAGCATGCGCCTTAGCGTCAGACGATGACATTTCCATCCTAGCTGTACGTATGTATAAATCTATCGCTTCCTGAGCATAACTGCCCACCGGGACATATCGATCTTTCTTCCCTTTTCCATGGATCAGCACGGTGCCAAGGGAGAGATCGATATCCTGTATTTTAATCTCACAGCACTCACTTACGCGAATGCCTGTAGCATACAGCAATTCCAACAGTGCAACATTTCTTATTCCAGCCGGGGTATCTTTTTTTAAAGAAGAAAACAACTGATTGACTTCCTCCTCGTAAAGAAAACGTGGCAATCTTTGTTCCTTTTTAGGTAAAGATGCAAGAGAAAAGGGATTATCCTTAACTTCGGCTTCCCGCAATAGAAATTTATAAAAACTGCGCAAACAAGATGTTTTTCTTGCTACAGTCCGCTTAGAAAGTTTTTTCTCATATAAATTCGTCAAATATAACCGGACATCCATATATTCGACTGACGCGACATCGGTAATCCGTTGTTCGTTCAGGAATAAGAAAAATTCGTGAATATCCCGCCTGTAATTTTCAATCGTGTAGTGTGAACTATTTTTTTCTATTTGTAGATATTCAATGAAGGAAGATAACGCCTTGTTTTGATTGATCATAGAAACACCTCGCAAAGGCTTATAAATAGTATCATACTTTAAAACAGCAGGCAAATGATTTTACAAACTTTTCACAAAGTTCTGAATTGTGTCTAATGCGCGATTTGCATGTGCCTCATATCGTTCCTTTTTCGACTTGATCCTTACTCCCAAATCTGGAAGGAGACCGAAGTTGGCATTCATAGGTTGAAAGCTCTTCCCGTTGGTTGACGTGATGTACCTCGCCATGCTGCCCATTGTCGTTTCAGCAGGGAAAACAATCGGCTCCATCTCTTGAACCATTCTCGCGGCATTGATACCGGCAACCAATCCTGAAGCGGCAGACTCAACGTATCCCTCTACACCCGTCATCTGACCTGCAAAGAATAAGTCATCGCGGTTTTTGAATTGATATGTTGGCTTTAGCACATTAGGCGAGTTGATGAACGTATTGCGGTGCATGACACCATAACGGACAATTTCGGCATTTTCCAATCCCGGAATCAGTTGAAGTACCTCTTTTTGAGGGCCCCATTTTAGATGTG
This sequence comes from Peribacillus sp. NPDC097295, assembly GCF_044761665.1. NCBI lineage: Bacteria > Bacillati > Bacillota > Bacilli > Caryophanales > Bacillaceae > Peribacillus > Peribacillus sp. NPDC097295. Next base: position 91,331 of record NZ_JBIWCW010000008.1, on the reverse strand, counting down.
TCTGAAAACCAACAATGTTATATAACGTTCCTGCTGCATCATCTTGACGCAATTGGACTACAGCAAATGGTCGTTTTCCTGTTTTCGGGTCTTCCAGACCAACTGGCTTCAACGGTCCGAATAACATCGTCTTTTTCCCGCGTGATGCCATCACTTCTATAGGCATACACCCTTCGAAGAAGATTTCTTTTTCGAATTCCTTAAGCGGAACCGTCTCTGCAGAAATCAACGCTTCATAAAAACGATCGAATTCTTCTTCGGTCATCGGACAATTCAGGTAAGCAGCTTCCCCTTTGTCATAACGGGACTTTAAATACACTTTATCCATATTGATGCTTTCTTTTTCAAGAATTGGAGCCGCCGCATCATAGAAATACAAATATTCTTCTTCCATTATTTGCTTTAAGCTGTCCGATAAAGCTTGGCTTGTTAATGGACCTGTAGCAATAATCGTCGGACCTTCCGGAATTTCCTTCACTTCTTCATGGATGACAGTCACATTAGGATGGTTTTTCACCCTATCCGTAACAAGACTCGAAAATTCATGTCGATCGACGGCTAATGCTCCACCAGCAGGAACAGCACAAGCGTCTGCTGCGGATATAATTACAGAATCCAATATCCGCATCTCTTCTTTTAAAACACCTACAGCATTTGTCAACGTATTTGCCCGAAGTGAATTGGAACAAACAAGTTCAGCGAATTTATCGGTATGGTGTGCAGGCGTTTGCTTCACCGGACGCATTTCGTACAAATCAACTTTTATTCCTCTTTTAGCCAATTGCCAAGCAGCTTCACTTCCTGCAAGCCCAGCACCAATAACACTTACTTTTGCCTCTTTCATATTTCGAACCTCCATGTATAGATATGATAAAACAGGAAGATTTATCATTAAAAATATTTTTACAAAATCTTCATTTTAGCGATGTGTTTATATGTATACTCCATATTATTCATTCCTGCTGATGACCATTTTGTAAGTTCATCTCTTATGGATAAATCTGTAAAGTCAGACTGTTTTAAAAACAGTAATGGACACAAAGAGGAATTATAACTTTAAATGAACGCACTTGTCCACTGAATTTTACAACACTTGACCGAAATAAAAAAGTTTCATGACTTTACCAATATATTCTGTGAGATAAAATCTCCCTTTTAACATGATATCATACCTAACAAAATATGAAGAAACCCAACTCTAACCTAGTAAATTAAACATGAAAAAGGTGAGCGTAATCGCCCACCTTCGCTTAAGCTTGAGGTACTTCTTTGAAATCACAGTCCATACACTGTACTTGTACGCCTTTTTTAAGTTTTTTCTCAACCAGCGTACCTTCACACTTCGGACAACTTCTTGGTAATGGCTTATCCCATGAAATGAAATCACACCCTGGATACGTATCACATCCATAAAACAAGCGGCGTTTTTTACTTTTCCGCTCAATGATGTTTCCTTCTTTACATTTTGGACATTTCACACCAATTTCCTTGACGATTGGCTTCGTGTTACGACAGTCAGGGAAATTACTGCATGCCATGAATTTCCCGTATCTTCCCATTTTGAAGACCATTCCATGACCGCATTCTTCACAATCTTCCCCAGCAGGCTCATCTTTAATTTCAATTTTTTCCATCTCAGCTTCGGCCTTGGCCAAATCAACAGCAAAATCTTTGTAGAAGTCATCAATGACATTGGCCCATTCGACACTTCCAGCCTCAACGCCATCAAATTCCTGTTCCATTTTGGCTGTGAATTCTGCATTAAGGATATAAGGGAAGAATTCGCGAATCAGCTCAAGGACTATTTCACCGAGTTCGGTCGGGATAAATCGTTTGTTATCAAGCGTAACGTATCCCCTTTTTTGTATAGTATCCAGAGTAGGCGCATACGTGGAGGGCCGACCTATTCCTAATTCTTCTAGCGTTTTGACAAGGCGTGCCTCTGTATAGCGGGGCGGTGGTTGCGTGAAATGTTGCTTAGGCTCAACATCTTTTGAAAAGAATTGATCGCCTTTTTTCACATCTGGAAGGGTATTCTCCTTTTCCTCCACTGAGTCATCCGTTCCCTCAACATATACCTTCATGAAACCTGGAAATTTAACTTTTGATCCATTTGCCCTGAATATGACATCTCCGTTATGCAAATCGATACTCATGGTATCCATGACTGCAGAAGACATCTGGCTTGAAACGAATCGTTCCCAAATCAATTTATATAAACGGAATTGGTCCCTCGATAAAAATTCTTTCACTAAACTTGGTTCCCGAAGGGTGCTGGTCGGTCTTACCGCTTCATGGGCATCCTGGGCATTTGTCTGTTTTTTCTCTTTGCGCTGTTCAATCTGGACGTAATCTTCACCATAACTATTTGAGATGAAAGTGTGAGCCTCAAGTTTAGCCACATCGGAGATCCGGGTTGAATCCGTTCTCATATAAGTAATCAGCCCGACTGTGCCTTCTTTTCCTAGCTCAATTCCTTCGTAAAGCTGCTGAGCGAGCATCATCGTTTTCTTGGCCCTGAAATTCAGTTTACGCGCAGCTTCCTGTTGTAGGGAAGAAGTTGTGAATGGAGCAGCTGGATTACGCTTTCTTTCCTTTTTGGTCACGGTACCGATTGTAAATTCCCCACCGCTCAAAGAATCCAGAACCTTCTTCACGTCTTCTTCGTTTTTCAACTCACTCCGTTCGCCAGCAAGGCTGAAAAAAGAACCTTCAAACTGTTCTTTACCTTTTACAAAATCAGCCTTGATTGTCCAATACTCTTCAGGAACGAAGTCTTTGATCTCTTTCTCACGATCGATGATCATTCGGACTGCAACCGATTGAACTCGTCCGGCACTCAAGCCTTTTTTTACTTTCTTCCACAAAAGCGGGGAAATATTGTATCCGACCAAACGATCCAATATCCTCCTCGCCTGCTGTGCATCAACCAATTTCATATTAATCGGCCTTGGTGATTTAAATGATTCTTTGATTGCTTCCTTCGTAATCTCATTGAATACGACGCGGCAATCCGAATTAATGTCGACATCGAGGCTATGCGCTAAATGCCAGGCAATCGCTTCACCTTCTCTGTCGGGGTCAGCTGCGAGATAGATTTTTTTCGCTTTTTTTGCGGCTGTCTTCAATTCTTTTAAAACCGGGCCTTTGCCTCGGATAGTTATATATTTAGGTTCATAGCCATGTTCAACATCGACACCCGTTTGACTTTTAGGTAGGTCGCGTACATGTCCCATGGAAGCTTTAACTTTATATTTCTTTCCCAAGTATCGCTCTATCGTCTTTGCCTTTGCGGGCGATTCCACAATCACTAAGTAATCTGACATCCAATAAATCCTCCTCAAGAGGTAATATAAATCTTCACTATTATTAATCATTCAAAAATCATTTGTCAACACCTCTTTGCTTTTCAAATCCTGCTGATTCGTCAGAATTTTGGTATTTTGACAAGAGGTGCCTGTTGCAAAACTTATATCAGTTTTACAATATTTTCAACCTTTTTGTCTAATATTTTATCCTATTCAGCTAAAAAACCACCTTTTTCACCTTAAAAAATGGATTCTTCTCCGTATATCTTCTATATTATATTGTTTTATATTCTTCCTCAATGTGAGCTGATGTCAAAATTAATTTAGCACCATCTTGAATCAATTGGTTTGTTCCTATCGATTCAGGACTGGTTATATTTCCCGGAAGTGCAAAAATATCTCTTCCTTGTTCAAGTGCAGCTTGCGCGGTGATGAGCGAACCGCTTCTTTCCTTTGCTTCTACAACGAAAATTCCCTGTGATAAACCACTAATGATTCGATTCCGGAGAGGGAACATCCAAGGTTCCGATCTTCTCGTCGGCGGTGTTTCCGAGAGTAGCAAACCCTTTTCAATGATTAATCTTGCAAGGGGGATGTTTGTTTTGGGATAAACCTGCATCAATCCCCCGCCTAAAACCCCTATCGTATGTCCGCCCTCATTCAAAGTGATTTTATGGGCTATCGCATCAATTCCAACTGCCACTCCGCTAATAATCACGAATTTTTTCTTTACAAGTGGCGTCAAAATCGATTTTAAGGCCTCCAGCCCATACGTGGTTGGATTTCGTGTACCAACGACACCTATCGTATTCTTCTTAGCTAAAAGCTGTTTATCACCTTTTAAATAAAGCACCCAAGGGGGATCGAATATCTGTTTCAGCAGATATGGATAGTCTTCATCAAAAATCGTCAGACAATGGATTTGATTATTTTCATATTGTTTTAACTTTTCAATCGTATCGTGGGAATGCAAATCTTCAAGAAAGAGCTGCAGCTTATTGGAGGGTATGGGGAGAATCTCTTTCCATTCAGCGTATGTTTTTGTAAAGAGGGAGGTGAGGGATGGGTCGGTAGCCAAAATCATTTTTATCGTTTTCCAGCCTGCACCGCGACAATGATGGAGATGGATTAATTTTTCATTTTTATTCACTTTGGAAACACTCCTTTGAGGATTTATAAAATGGAGGGATAGCTGTATTGCTTGTCGAACGAGGTCATTGCCATCTTTCGAAGGATCATTATTAAAGATTAAATAAGACCGACCAAAATCAGGTCGGCCCATCATTTATTAATGCGTTTTACAAGGTTCGTACATACCTTTTTCTTTTAAGACCGATATCAAGGTTTCGCCCATGACAGAAGGTGTTTCTGCAACTTTAATTCCGCATTCATTCATGACGCGGATTTTTTCATCGGCTGTTCCCTTGCCTCCAGAAATAATAGCGCCGGCATGACCCATACGTTTACCAGCTGGAGCCGTACGGCCACCAATGAACCCAACAACCGGTTTCGTCATATTTTCCTTTACCCAAATGGCCGCCTCTTCTTCTGCTGTGCCACCGATTTCCCCAATCATGATAACCGCATGCGTTTCTGGATCTTCATTGAACGCCTTAAGCACATCGATGAAATCCGTCCCATTGACAGGGTCCCCACCGATGCCGACTGCAGATGATTGCCCGATGCCTTCTTGTGATAATTGATGAACGGCTTCATAAGTCAATGTACCAGAACGAGAAACAACGCCGATATGACCTTTTTTATGAATATAGCCTGGCATTATCCCGATTTTACACTCATCTGGGCTTATCACGCCTGGACAGTTAGGTCCAATTAAACGTGTTTTCTTGCCTTGCATATATTTTTTGACCTTAACCATATCCAGGACTGGAATGTGCTCGGTAATACAGATGACGAGATCAACCTCCGCATCAACTGCTTCTAAAATCGCATCTGCTGCAAATGGCGCCGGTACATAGATGACCGATGCATTTGCTCCTGTTTCAGTGACAGCCTCGGAAACTGTATTATATACAGGTACCCCTTCCGCTTCCGTTCCACCTTTACCTGGAGTGACACCTGCAACGATTTTCGTACCGTATTCTAACATTTGTTTTGTATGAAATAATGCTGTTGAACCAGTGATTCCCTGAACGATCACTTTCGTATCTTTATTAATATATACGCTCATTATGTTCCCCCCTGCCTATTATCCTACAAGTGATACTATTTTTTGCGCTCCGTCTGCCATGGATTCAGCTGCGGTGATATTTAAACCTGACTCTTTCAAAATCTTTTTCCCTAAATCGACATTCGTACCTTCTAAGCGGACAACGAGTGGGACATCCAGGCCAAGCTCTTTTGCAGCAGCTACGACGCCCGTCGCGATGATGTCACATTTCATGATACCTCCGAAGATATTTACAAAGATGCCTTTTACTTTTTCATCGGAGAGGATGATTTTGAAAGCCTCTTTTACTTTTTCCTCTGTAGCGCCGCCCCCGACATCCAGGAAATTAGCTGGGTCCCCCATATAGTGTTTGATGATGTCCATCGTTGCCATAGCAAGCCCGGCACCATTAACCATACAGCCGATATTTCCGTCAAGGGATATGTAACTTAGTCCATGTTTTGAGGCTTCAATTTCCTTGGCATCTTCCTCATCTAAATCACGGTACTCGGAAATATCTTTATGACGGTATATTGCGTTATCATCGAAATTCAATTTAGCATCCAAGGCCATTACATTGCCATCGCCCGTCACGACTAACGGGTTGATTTCGGCAATCGAACAATCCTTATCAACGAATGCTGTATATAAGTTGATCATCAGTTTCGATGCTTTATTTATTAGTGAAGCAGGAATGTTAATATTGAAAGCGATTCTTCGTGCCTGGAAACCCGTTAACCCGACAACCGGGTCAATTACTTCCTTGAAGATTTTTTCAGGAGTTTTCTCAGCCACTTCTTCGATTTCCGTTCCACCTTCTTCGGAAGCCATCAATACAACACTGTCCGTTGCACGGTCCAAGACTAGACCAATGTAATATTCCTTGGTGATATCGCAGCCTTCTTCAATAAGTAAACGCTTAACTTCTTTACCTGTAGGGCCTGTTTGATGGGTCACCAACGTTTTTCCAAGAATCTCTTCTGCATATGTACGTGCTTCATCAAGATTCTTCGCAACCTTGACTCCCCCGGCTTTACCGCGGCCACCCGCATGAATTTGAGCTTTGACGACAACAACATCTGTACCTAACCCCTTCGCCGCTTCAACTGCTTCATCAACAGTAAAGGCAACTCGGCCATTTGGAACAGATACCCCGTATTGTCTCAAAATCTCTTTTCCCTGATACTCATGGATATTCATTTCCCATCCTCCTTATCTACTAAAAAACAAAAATTAAATTTGATGCGTGTTTTCTCTACCATATTACAACAAAATTCTTATTCATGCATTTTTTTCTTTACTGAGTACAAAAAATAATTATTACAATATACTTAAATAACAACCTAATATATGGATTAAAATACGATATTATTCTTCTGTTTATAATCGTTTTTTTTATAGTCGTGTTGGTGTTTTTTGGGATAATCTTCTTATTTGAAGCCATTTTTTAGGATTTCATTCTGAGTGAGCATCGGTAATTTTTCTTTTCAGACAAAAAAAAATAAAAGCATAAAGTGTCGGCTTCATCCTTTTATCTTATGTTTAGTATGTTTTTAGTATAATAATTTTTTTTACTAGTTTTTATGATTTTCATCATATTCCGACCGATTTATGCATACCCAAACAAGAAAGGTATCTTTTATTTTTTCACATCACGATCCAATTTGTAAACAAAAGCAAATACTTCTGCAACCGCACCATATAATTCTTCGGGAATCGTTTGATTAATATCCAGCTGACCTAAAAGCTCTGTTAAGGTTTCGTCCTTTTGAACGGGAATATTCAGCTCCTCGGCCTTTGCCAGGATATTATCCGCCGTCTTGCCTTTTCCTTTGGCCAACACGACAGGGGCCTGCGAAGACTTCGCATCATACTTTAAAGCAATCGCTTCTTTCCGCTTTTCCTTTTTCATATCCGAATATCCACTCCACTATAGGTTCCTGTCTCTGAGAAAGGAATGGAATTCTGCTTCGAACCCACCTTTTTTGCACGTACCGTATTCTGAAACAAAACTCCTGATAATTTGTAATCCATTGCTTGCAGTTTATCTTTCAACACGTCCAGATAATTGCTGGCTGCCGCTTCAATCATTTCATTCTGCTCATTGATGACAGTCACTTTGATGACCCGATTTTGGATTTGCATATCGATGACGGTTTCATCAAGATTCTCTAACTCTAAATAAAACAGGATTCTACAATAATCGGGATCGATCTTTCCATCCTTTGTTTTCCTACCGCTCAATTGCAACGTTAAATCCGTTTGGGAAGATCCCAAATTCAGAGGAAGTGTGAGCAGTAGATTTTGCATGGGGCCGTTATCCTGCGACAGAACCTGCTGAGCAGTGAGCCGATTCAATATTTGTTCAGCCATTTCCTTAACGGCTGACGGATGTTGTTCATTCAACAATTTAAGCAGTAAGGGCTTGAGTGTCTCCAATTCCTCGGTTAATGCTTCCAATCCTCCTCCGGACTGATTGGCGAGAACATGCTCTAATTGAAGTCCCAGCATCTTCGTCCATTCTTTCAGTTGTTGGGCCACAGCAGTGCCATTTGTAAAATCATTTAATTGAAAACCTTCATCCATCAAATGAGATAGCACAATTTCCTCCGGGTCACTAGCATGAGAGGTTACTTGGGTTTGCTTAAAAGCCTGAAGCAGAAACTCCCCCACTTTTCCCTTCGACTCCACATCCTGCCCTATATTCTTGTTTAATTGAAACAAAAGTTCATCAACTTCAGGATCGACCGCAGCCATTTTACCGTTGACAGATACTTCTGCAAATGCACGTTCAAGCAAACGGGAAGTAAGATGAATAATTTCTTCTGTGGACACTGGCTTTTGTTGGATTCCCTGCTGTAGTGTATCAGACTTCGTGCTCTTTAGTGGTTCTGATACCTGCTCCGTTTCTCCATTCACCCTTTGGCTACCAGTGGTTTGAAGCATAGTGAGAAGCCCTGGTTTCATATCCGATGAGATTCTCCCAAAAGCACGTTCAAGTAACCGGAAATTACGTCCGGACCTATGATCTATAGAAACGCCTTTTTGCTGCATTTCATCTGTTGAAACGGAAGACGTGGTCTTTCCTATCTCCGCCCCACCCCATAATTTAGAGAGACTGGATTCTATATTTCCTGCTTCATCAAGCGTTCCATTCGCTGCATTTGCAAGTAAATGCAGCCCTTGTTGTAGTTTATTTGCCGTTGGGGTTTTCAGGGTTTCAGGTATCATCACCGATTCAGCCACTGTTCTTTTCAAAAAATCAATTTCGCTCATCCCTTTTGGGACGAACCCAGTCTTTTGGAGCAAGGAAAAAGCTCCTGATTTCATTTCTGGGGTCGATTTGACATCAAGCCAAGTTGCAATAAGTCTTTGCAATCCAGTTTGTTGCATTTGATCTTGCTTGGTAATATGTAGGGACTCCAAGACGCCTTTTAACTGCGCTACCGTCTTTGTATCAGTTCCATACGCCGTTATTTGCTGTTGCAGTCCACTTAGCAGCTTATGGAAAGGTTCATTTTTTGCTTGCTCGGTCAAAGCAAAAAATACATCCTTAACAAAAGGTAACTGCTGGGTAAACATTGTTTTAATGACTGATAGACCTGATTCGGTTGTATCCGCTGCTTTTACCCATTGCAAAGCTGACGAGAAAATCTCTTTGGTAACAGGGAATTGATTCCTCAGTAAAAACTCGGCCAGCTTTGCAGACTCTGGTTCTGACTGAACACCGAGATGGACCAGTAGTTGGGCCGACGCTCCCTTTACATACGAAAGTTTTACATTCGGGGAATCAAGTACTTTCAATACAAGCTGCCCCTCTGTCGGCTGAACTTGAAGCCAATACCTTTCTCCTGCCTGGAGTGGGACGTCTAGGTGCGCAATCATTTTTTGTTGGCCAATCTGCACTTCGGCTGTTTGATTCGGAAAGATCTTATTCACTTTTCCAAAAAGAATTTGGCCACTTTTTAAACTCGTGCTTCCCTGTATCTCGGTAGGCGTGGACACAGACTGACCATTTGTAATCGATTGCATCCCCTCTTCCTCCTTTACTCCTTATTTTCTTGCTGCAATTTCCTTCACAGGTGCGAAACTTCTTCTATGCCAAGGCGTAAGCCCGTGCTTCTCGAGAGCTTCTAAGTGTTGGCTCGTACCATAGCCCATATGCTTTTCAAATCCATACTCCGGATACTTTACGCCATATTCCATCATCATTCGGTCACGCGTCACTTTAGCAACGATAGAGGCCGCTGATATGGTGATGCTTCTAGCGTCGCCTTTTATTAGCGAAAGTTGAGGGATGGGGATATCTAGTTCCATCGCATCGATCAGTAAATGATCCGGCAATTCCGAGAGATTGTTCACTGCTGCCATCATGGCCTTTTTCGTAGCCTGATAGATATTTATTTCGTCAATTTTCTCGCTATGTACGATGCCTACCCCAATAGATATCGCTTCTTTATAAATGGTCTCATAAAATTGTTCCCTTTTGGACTCCGAAATTTTCTTGGAGTCATTCAACCCTGGCAGATAAAAATCCTCCGGTAGAATCACCGCACTTGTCACTACCGGTCCAGCCAAAGGACCTCTCCCTACTTCATCTATTCCTGCAAGAATCGAAAAACCCTGTTTACGCAGCTCCCTCTCAAACTCAGACATTTGTAAGAAAGTATTCCTGACCTGCCTAGCTTTTTCATAGGATTTGTTCCATTTATTGAGTAAATCGGCAACTCCCTTGCGCGTATCCTCCCGGCATTCTTGTAAGAAGGGGTCTTCTGGATCGCTTATGGTTTTTAATCTTGTAGAAATTTCATTAATTTTCATGGTAGTTTTCATCATTTATCACCCATCATTATAAGTATCGGCAGGGACGCTGCATTTCTATAGTTCAATCAAAAATACGGAGCCGAAAAGAGTCATCAGTAGGTTTGAATCAATCTACTGATGACTATAATCCAGCTCCGTGTTTATTCTGTTGCACAGCACAGCCTAGCCTATCAAATAGTAGCCGGCCTGTGTCTTCAAATTTATTTCCATGACAGAAATTATTCGGGGGTGCTTTCTTCTTGTTCTTCTTTTGGCGGAAGTTCAAATGTAAGGGGACCCATCTTTTCCGAACGAATCTCTCGTACCACGAGGTCCGCTGTCTTATCGTAATCAATGTAGCCTCCGGAAGCTATACAGCCCCTGAACTTGCCAACTGCGTCAAAAAGTTCCAGCGTTTCTTGCGGAATCTCATCAAGATTATACCGTGATTTCAAGCGATCCGGGTATTCTTTTTCCAAGAAGCGAAGGCCGTAGAGAGAAACTTCGTGCAAGTTCAAAATGGTATCCTTGATGGCACCTGTTAAGGCCAGTCTCAAACCGACTTCCTGATCCTCGAATTTAGGCCAAAGAATCCCCGGCGTATCTAAGAGTTCCAGTTCCTTACCAAACTTTATCCATTGTTGAGCTTTCGTGACACCAGGTGTGTTACCTGTTTTGGCAATGTTCTTCCTAGCAAGCCGATTGATCAGCGTGGATTTCCCGACGTTCGGAATCCCGACAATCATCGCACGAATCGCACGTGGCTTGATTCCTCTAGACTCCATCCGGTCATACTTCTCTTTCAAGAGGATTTTAGAAGTCGTTGTAATCTGGTGCAAGCCGTTTCCTGCCTGTGAGTTAATGGCAATCGCCGTTTTACCTTGTGATTTATAATAGTCCAGCCACTGATTGGTTTTGACCGGATCAGCCATATCAGCTTTATTCAATAAGATGAGCCTTGGTTTATGCTGGATGATTTCATCAATCATGGGATTCCTTGAAGATGCCGGAATCCGTGCATCCACAAGTTCAAATATGATGTCGACCAGTTTTAATTTTTCTGTTACTTCCCGTCTTGCTTTGGCCATATGGCCAGGGAACCACTGTATTGTCAATGGAATCCACCTTCCTACTATTCCACCAATCGAAAGTCTTTGATTGGCCAATAAACTAATTTAGTTTTGCCTAATACTTCTCGGTACGATACAACACCGATATGACGGCTGTCCTTGCTGAAGCGACGATTATCCCCCAAAACAAATAAGTGGCCTTCTGGCACTGTTTCTTGTTCAATGATATCACTTAATGTAAAAGGTTCAGTCAAAGGTCCGCCATCAATCAATTGCTTTTTATATTCTTCCAAATATGGTTCATCATATGCTTTTCCATTCACATAAAGTATATCATCTTTATACTCCACCTTCTCACCCGGCAGACCGATGACCCGTTTTACATAATCCTTGCCTTCCGCAGCTTCAAAGACAATGATATCGAATCTTTTTGGTTCACCAACTGAATAAGCGAATTTATTTACGAGCATGCGCTCTGTATCCTTTAAGGTCGGCATCATGGAAAAGCCATCCACATAGATCGGGGCCAAAAGGAAATAACGAATAAGCATTACTGAAATCACCGCGATAAGGGCTGCCTTCGTCCATTCCCACAATTCATTTTTCTTTTTCGCCATCCTTACCACCCTTTTAGAAAAGCATATCATCAACCATTTTAACATGTTACCGACGCTATAGCGAGCAGGTTTGGAGTCCTTCTCACTTCTTTTTTAAGGATGTTTTTATTCATTTCAATTACAAAAAAAGGAGCCTGTTTAACAGGCTCCTTTTTTTGGTTTTGCACCTTATGTGGATCATGGTAAACCCGCATAGAGATATTCGAAGAATTAACGACGAATTTCTTTAATACGTGCTTTTTTACCACGAAGTTCGCGTAGGTAATAAAGTTTCGCACGACGTACTTTACCGTGACGGATAACTTCTAATTTCGCAATTTTTGGTGTGTGAACAGGGAAAGCACGTTCTACTCCAACGCCGTAAGAAATCTTACGTACTGTGAAAGTTTCACTAACTCCGCCGCCACGACGTTTGATTACAACGCCTTCAAACAACTGAATACGTTCGCGAGTTCCTTCAATAACCTTAACGTGTACACGTACTGTGTCACCAGGTCTGAATGATGGAAGATCTGTGCGAAGTTGTTCTTTTGTGATTTCGTTAATAAGATTTTGCATGAATTCCAACTCCTCCTGGACGCTCTTGCAAATACTAAATTGTTTTGCAGCGGAACATCGATATAAGACCGGACTTTTGTCCAAGTCACAAGATTTATCCTACCATACTATATACTATGATGCAATAGGATCATTCTTCTTTTTGAATCTCTAATAGTAATTTTTTTTCGAGTTCCGAGAGTTCATAGCTTTCAAGCAAATCGGGTCGTCTCTGCCATGTCCTTCGTAGTGACTCTTTCATCCGCCATTCATCTATCTTTTTATGATTTCCGGATATGAGCGGATCCGGAACTTTCATGCCCCGGAAATCTGCAGGTCTAGTGTAATGGGGATGCTCTAATAAACCAGAAGAATATGAATCGAGAATCGGGGAATCGACATTTCCAAGAACACCCGGCAGCAAGCGGACAACGCTATCTATAATGACCATGGCCCCCAATTCCCCACCTGTAAGCACATAATCGCCTATTGATATCTCATCCGTGACGATATGCTCCCTGATGCGCTCATCATATCCTTCGTAATGACCGCAAACGAAAATGAGATGTTCTTCCTTTGCAAGCTCTTCCGCTTTTTTCTGCGTGTATCGCTCTCCCTGAGGGCAAAGAAGCACGACCCTAGGTTGTAGGTCACCTTGACCTTTAATGGCTTCTACAGCGTCAAAAATGGGCTGTGCCTTGAGCACCATGCCTGCACCACCACCATAAGGGTAATCGTCGACTGTTGAATGCTTATTATCGGCGTAATCCCGGAAATTGGTCACACGATAGCTGACAGCCTGCTTATCTGCTGCCTTTTTTAAAATCGACGAACCAAGTACTCCTTCGAACATTTCTGGAAAAAGCGAAAGTACATCGATTTTCATCAGTCCAAAAGTCCTTCCATTGGTGTGATGATAACCCTTTTAGCGGAGATGTCGACTTCCTTTACGATTTGGTCGATATACGGTATAAGGACATCTTTGCCTGCCGTTCTTTTAATGACCCAAACATCGTTGGCACCTGGAGTCAGTACCTCCACGATTTCCCCTATTTCCTCTTCTTCATCCGTAAATACCTTACAGCCAATGATTTCGTGGAAGAAGAATTCACCTTCATCCAGTTTGCCTAGCTGCGATTCCTTTATTTTCAGAATCCCGTTTTTGAAAACTTCGACCTGTCCGACGTTGTAGTAGTTTTCAAACGTCAATAGATTAAAGTTTTTATGGGTACGGTGTGACCTGATGGTAAGCGGCAATGGTTTTTTCTCTGTTTCCCTGAACAAATACAGCGTATTGCCAACTTTGTACCGTTTTTCAGGGAAGTCTGTTGATGAAATAACACGGACTTCACCTAGAAGACCATGTGTATTGACGATTTTACCTACATTAAACCAGTTTTCCATTCTTTCACCTCTAACGAATTTCCGAGACGATTCCATCTTTAATGACGATTGTCTTCGTTGTCATAAGATCGTCCCAATCTGCCCCGATTTCTACATCTATGATGCTTTGGACTTCCCGCTCTTTCAGTTCGCTTCCAATAGGAAGGATCTCCAACTGTTCCATTTGAAATTCTAGCAGTTTGATTTTTTCCTGCCTTTGATTAATTTCCTTTTCAAAGTGGGCACGGAGACTTGCAGGCTGAAGGTTACGGGTTTTTTCAAGTTTTTTCAATTCAAAACGAAGCTGTTCACTCTCTTTTTGAAGTTGTAGTCGTTTTGATTTGTACTTATTGAGGAGCTGATTCTTGCTGGATTCCGTTAATACTTGGTTAACGATTACATTTTGGAGAATTTTCATTCCAGCACCTCCTATTATCTATGATTTCTTATTTCGGTCAAAAAATATGTATGATAGGGTAACCTTTTGAAAAAATGAGGGTCATTCTCTTAAGTATAACGTAAAATGGTAAAAGATGTGTCTCAAAAGGATGAAATTAAATCTCGATCCAATTAGATAGCAATCAGACCCGGGATTTACCTTTCTTGAAGTACAAAAAAAGGAGGGGATTAGCCCTCCTTATTCGGAAATCTCCAAATAGATTTTCTTCTGCTGTGAAGATCCTGCTGCATATACCACAGTTCGAATCGCCTTAGCAACACGCCCTTGTTTACCGATGACTTTGCCCATGTCCTCCCTATGAACGGAGAGGACATAAACAACCCGATCGGATTCTTCCTTCGAAGTCACAATAACCTCTTCCGGATGATCCACAAGTGCAGAAACAATCGTTTCAATTAAAGATTTCATCAACTAGCGTCGATTACTTGCTGTTTTTTGCAACATGGAATTTTTCCATGATGCCTTGAGTTGAGAATAAGTTACGAACAGTATCAGATGGTTTAGCTCCATCTTGTAACCATTTAAGAGCAAGCTCTTCATTGATGTCAACTTTAGCTGGTTGAGTCACCGGGTTATAAGTTCCCACTACTTCAATGTAACGTCCGTCACGTGGTGAACGAGAATCTGCAACTACAATACGATAGAAAGGAGATTTTTTTGCTCCCATACGTTTTAAGCGAATTTTTACTGCCATTTTAAATAAGCACCTCCGAATAGTTTCACACAAGATAGTATAATATCAAATGTCTTGTATGTTTGTAAAGGTTTTTTTCTTAACAGGTGAAAAAAGTGTTTAAATGGGCAATTTCAGCCTATTTTTATGCTCATTCCCCTTGAAAAAAACTTACATGAACGGGAATTTAAATCCCTTTTTCTTTCCTTTTTGCATGCTTGTAACTTGTTTCATCATCTTTTTCATTTCTTCAAATTGCTTCAGTAGTCGGTTCACTTCTTGGATCGATCTTCCGCTGCCTTTGGCAATCCGTTTCTTGCGGGAAGCGTTCATGGTTTCAGGATGTTCTTTCTCTAGTGTCGTCATCGAACGGATGATAGCCTCAACATGACCGATTTGTTTCTCATCGATCTGAAGGTTATCCATCCCTTTCATTTTATTCGCACCAGGAATCATCTTCAAAATATCATCAAGCGGTCCCATATTGCGCACTTGACCAAGCTGTTCAAGGAAATCATCGAAGGTAAAGGTAGCGGTACGCATCTTTTTCTCTAATTCTTTCGCTTTTTCTTCATCAACATTGGCCTGTGCTTTTTCGATAAGGGTCAATACATCACCCATGCCGAGGATTCTTGAAGCCATCCTTTCTGGATGGAATGCTTCAAGTGCATCCAATTTTTCACCCATACCGACGAATTTAATCGGCGTGTTCGTAACGGAACGAATAGAAAGTGCCGCACCACCACGGGTATCTCCATCTAGTTTCGTTAATACGACTCCAGTTAGTCCAAGCTGTTCGTTGAAGCTTTGGGCCACATTGACAGCATCCTGACCTGTCATCGCATCGACAACCAGGAAGATCTCATCCGGTTTGGTCAATTCTTTGATATCTTTCAGTTCGCCCATTAGATTTTCATCAACATGGAGGCGACCTGCGGTATCAATCAACACATAATCATGATGTTCTTCCTTCGCTTTTTCAATCGCCTGTTTGGCAATTTCTACAGGACTGACCTGATCGCCTAGGGAAAAAACAGGCATGCTTAATTGTTTGCCAAGTGTTTCAAGCTGCTTAATCGCCGCCGGACGGTAAATATCAGCCGCAACGAGCAATGGCTTGCGGTTGTATTTTTTTCTAAGAAGATTGGCCAGCTTTCCGGTGGTCGTCGTTTTACCTGCCCCTTGAAGACCTACCATCATAATGACAGTCGGTGGTTTGGTGGCAACGGCAATCTTACTCTGTTCGCCGCCCATCAGCTGAGTCAATTCTTCCTTAACTACTTTAATTACCTGTTGACCGGGGGTTAAGCTTTTTAGCACTTCCTGGCCTACCGAACGCTCACTTACACGCTTCACAAATTCCTTCACGACTTTAAAGTTAACGTCCGCTTCAAGTAGGGCCAAACGAACTTCACGCATCATTTCTTTAACGTCTGCTTCGTTGACCTTCCCTTTTCCACGGATCTTTTGCATCGTGTTCTGCAGTCGGTCGGCCAATCCTTCAAATGCCATATTGCCGCCTCCTAATCCAACTTCTCAAGCGCTGTAATTGCGTCAAGCAACTTCTCTTTAGAAAAGGATTCCTTCTCTAAAAGTTCCTTCACATTTGCAATCCATTGGTTACGCTCTTGAAATTTTTGAAATAACAATAGCTTCGCTTCATATTCTTCGAGCATTGCTTCTGTTCTTTTTATATTATCATAGACTGCCTGCCTACTGACTTCGTATTCATTGGCAATCTCTCCAAGAGAGTAATCATCCAGATAGTAGAGGGCCATATAGCTCTGCTGCTTTTCTGTTAACAACGATTGGTAAAAGTCATACAAATAATTAATCCGCGTTGTCTTTTCAAGCATATTAGCAAGCCTCCCTGCTGTTAAGTGAAAACCCTTTACAAGTTTATATTGTATAGTGTCCGATATTTCATGTCAAGCTAAACTCCTTACCACCTGATAAAAAAACATCACTTTTTTCGTTTTCTCGCTTCAATCAAGCGCTTCATCTGCTCCTCGCGCTCTGATTGGGACAATTTATTTATTGGCTCCTTCGTGGGGCGGCGAGCTGGCACTGATTTTACCTGCTCCCTTTTTTGCTTGATTTCTACATGTTGCTTCTTTAATTCTTCTTGTTTACCAACTGCTTGTTTTACCTTTTTCAATTTTGTTACTCTTTTGTTTTGAATAGAAAAAGTGGTTTCTGATTTTTCACGTCTTGTCGAAAAGATACGGGAGACTCTTTGCCAACCAAACCTTCGG
Organism: Peribacillus sp. NPDC097295; assembly: GCF_044761665.1. Lineage (NCBI taxonomy): Bacteria > Bacillati > Bacillota > Bacilli > Caryophanales > Bacillaceae > Peribacillus > Peribacillus sp. NPDC097295. The sequence continues at coordinate 74,055 of NZ_JBIWCW010000008.1, read as the reverse complement.
ACCGCGATTTCACAGAATAAAAGCAGGAAAGCCGCTAACAGGAGCCATGAGCCGATGCTTTGCTCTTGCCTTGCCGTGGTTTGCAACTTGCGGAATGCCTCAGATTCCTCCTTCAGTTCCTTGCCTCCCGAAACAGCCAATAAATCCTTAATAAGCTTCTTATTTAGGCCTTGCTGCAAGTATTCATCTGAATAAGGCACAGTGAATCCTGTCTGATATAGGTTCGTTCCTCCGTCGTTGGAATTTTGTTCTACACTTAGAAAATACATCCCTGATTGTTTTGGCATGATGACTTCATGTTTCCCCGGCGCGATGAGCTTTGTATTGACATCGATCTTCTCGCCCTTTTCCGAGAGTACGTTCACCGATACAGGCAAGTGATTTTGTGTGGATGATTCGAGCCTAATGACGGTATTCTCGCCACTATTATCCTGTGTGAGCATATACGGCTCACTTTCGAATTTAGGCAGCGTGTTTGTGATCAATTGATTGAGAAATGTGCCCCACCTATCCCAAGCGGGCCAATCGCCCGACCATTTACCGCTAATGTCCGAGGTGAAAGCTGCCGTCGTCCCCATTCCATATTGCCACTCGGCAAGGACTGGGTCTTCTTTTTCGCTGATCAGAGACGACAATGCACGCTGTTTTGCAGTTGTCGCGATGTATGCATTCATCTTAGGTACACCATCCTTGAACAATGTGTTCCAATCCGGGTTATCCTTGATGGATGGATAAAACGGGCTATCTTCAATGTAGGTCCGGCTCGCCATGACGGTTTCTCTCGATAAAATACTGGGAATCACGGAAGCATCCGTGACATCGTAAAAGCGTCCCGTCCCGAAATCAGCCAATTCTTCAAGTAAATTCTTATCGGCATCACTTCCGATTGACACTGTGGAAAGGGTTATGTTCTTTCCCTTTCCTTCTTCGATTAGATCTTCATAATTTTTTGGAGCGTTTGACTGCCCATCCGTCAATAAAATAATGTGCTTCCGCTGTAACTTAGCATCCATCAACTTTTCGTATGCCATCTCAAGTGAACTGTAGATTTCCGTACCGCCACCTGAAGACAGTGTGCGAATTTTCTCCACCACTTTTTCTTTATCCTTAAGTGGCCCGGCTTTGATGATTTCCCATGGTCGGTCATCAAAGGCAATGAACCCGAACGTATCTTTCTCGCGCAAAAGCTCAACGGAGCGGGCAGCCGCTTCCTTTGCCAATGATAGCTTGTTTCCATCCATACTGCCTGATCGATCGAGAACAATCATCAATCCAAGGGAAGGCATCTCTTTTTTTCCTTTGATGTCCATATCTACCGGAAGTAGATCCTCGATCGGTGTCTTGAAATATCCGCCAAGCCCAAAACTGTTTTCTCCGCCTGTCATCAGGAACCCATTGCCGAATTCCTTAACGGATTGCTCTATCATTTTCATCTGGTTTTCCGAAACGGAGGTGGCTGGAACATTATTAAACACAATCGATTGATATTGTAAAAAACCTGATAAAGTAGTCGGCAATTTTTCCGGGACGGTGGTCTCGACAATTAGCCCGCCTCCGTTCAAGATATTTCCAAGATCCCCTGTTGGCTCACCCTCGACAATTAATACTTTTGGTGTGCCTTTTACATTCGTGATTGCCTGCAATTGGTTATTTTCCGTAAATGTATCTTTTTCAGTGATGATTTCAGCCTTATATACTTGCAGACCAGTTTGTTCCGCGGTATGCGAAAAAGAGAATAAATTGGTCCCTTCCTTTACATCCACTGTCTTCTTGATGATTTCCTGATCATTCAGTGAAATGCGGACAGTCGCTTTTTTAGCTGTATTGCTATAGACTTCCAATGCTATCTCTGTTTTTTCGCCTTGGTAAATAGACGGGGGAAGCGTGACATTCTTCAGGGCAACATCTTCGCCAGCCAATTCGGACAACGGGACAACATCAAGCTCAATGTTGTTATTTTTTAGCAATTTCGCCTCTTCCACACTACTTCCGGACGTTTCGTTCCCATCAGAAAAAAGGACAATTCTCCCGCTTGAATAGCTCGGAATGAGCGAGGAAGCGAATTGGATGCCTGAATCCAATCGGCTTGCATCATCTTCCAATTCACCACTAAACTGGCTTATGGGCGTATGTTTAGTCGTCAACGCTTGCTCAGCAATGGCACTCCCCCCAAAGGCGGCCACTGCAAACGTATCATCCCTACCCATTGCTTCCATACTTTTCTCAATCCAAGCGAGCGTTTTTGTACCCGAATCTTTGACACTAGCAGAACGATCGACTAAAAAAACAACTGTCGACCCTTTGACAGGCAGTAATAATTGCGGAACGGTCAGTGCAAATACTATGAGGAAAAAAACACATGACCTCAGCACTGCTACAACCACCGTCTCTCCTCGATTCGTTTGATTACGTGATTTTAGCACATACAAATAAATAAGGGCTACACAGGGAAGGAGCAATAAAAAGAGCAGTGGATAAGTAACATCAATGCCCACGTCGATATACCTCCCATTCGGCCATCAGTAGCAGAAGTGCCATACAAGCCAGCCAGTACCATAGGATATCCTGTTTTGTATCGCTTCCCTCTTCTATCAACTCTGATGATTTCATATTCATCCTGAACGATGGGGCTGAAACAATTTCCTTTTCCCTGTCATCCAGTAATACAGAAAAGGAAAATACCTGTTCTCCCGCTATCGCTTCGTATGTACCAGGCTTACTTGGTGCCCGGAAGCCTTCTTCTTGTATATCGACGGAATAAAGATTCTTTCCGGACTCTGTGAATATAGACATTTTTTCCGTTTCTGTCCCAAGGTTCAACCACTTTTCCTCACCAGGCTGATAGTAACCTAGAAAATTCGTTTGTTGGGTCAGCCATTGATACGAGTTATATAAAAAGATGGGGAACCCAGGCTGCAACGGCCAATCAGTATCTCCTATGGAAAAGTTCAAGGCAACGATAGGTTGTCCTTGATGTGTACCTTTTTGAATGAGCGGAGAATCCTCGCTAGCAAGCACATTATCCCACTGCTTGTTGACTGGGATGGAGGCTGATTCAATATAAACATTTTCCATTTCTACGTAGTCCAGGAGGGGGTCACCGGTGCCTTTTGGCTTTCCAGTCAGTTTCTGATTACCCTTCTCCGTTGCATTCATAAAAAGAAGTGGATATGAACCAAGTTCCTCTAATTCCACCCCTTCGGCCATCACGATTCCATCCTTCCCGACCTTTTCTTTATCCTCAAGTTGGATAATATCAAGGCCGATTGTTTCAAGTCCATTAATTAAAAATGGATTCACGTCCCCCACTGCATAGACTTTTTCATATACCGCCGTTTGGATGGCCGTCATTTCATTGTCAGCGGTATAGTCATCATTTACGTTGATGGTGGCCGTGTAATAAGGTTTCTCTTTCAGAACCGGTATATCGATTATTTCCTCGCTATTCGATTTCACGATTACTTTTTTTGTGAAGAGAACGTCTTGTCCATTCGCTACTTGGAATTTAACCGTTTCATTCTGCTTCGTTTGATTTTCAATGACCGCCACCCCCGTGATGCCTCCTTCCGTGCTTGCCGTACCAAATGATAGTAAGGAGAGATTGTCAGTTAGACTACTGAAATTATGTACATCAATCGGAAGGTCGTCCGATAACCCGCTAAGGTCAGCCTCTTCAACTGAATCGGAGTAAAGATGAATGACCGATTTTTTCCCGGTAGATAGAGAGTCCGCCAGTTTCAGTGCCTTATCAATATTCTCGTGACTGTATGTGAGTTCCAGTTCTTTTGCTTGCTTTTGTAACTCAGACCGATTTGTCTCGTGATTGGCAAGTAGCACAGGCTTTTGACCGGCAGCGATGATTGTCACTTCCTGATCATCTACCATCTTAAGCATCTCCACCACTTCTTGCTTGGCTTTTTCAAAACGGGTGAGTTCCCCTTCTTTTGCACTCATCGAAGCCGAAGTATCGATAATTAGGATTAGATGATCACCCGGAATCCCTTTTTGAAACCAAAAGGGTTGGACCAACGCAAACATGAGAAAGAGAAGTACCAGCAACTGAAGCCAGAATAAGAGATTATGCTGTAATTTATGAAGCCAAGGAGAAGCCTGCCATTCATTCAGCACCTGCTCCCACAATAAATTGGACGAAATCGTTGTTGTTTCATACTGCTTCCGGAAAAAATAAAACAAAATAACAGCAGCGATAAAAAAGCTCAATAGAAAGAAGAGTGGATTGGAAATATGCATAACTTCACCTCAATTCATTAGCACGTGGCGTGGAAAATCGTGAAACAAGATCGTTTGGATATCGGTATCGGCATTTACAAGCATATAGTGGCTGCCAAACCTTCTACAGACAGCTTCAAGCTGCTCGTTATGCTGGGCAAGTCGCCTTTGATAGTTTCCGATAAGCGTAGGATTGAGGCTGACATTGACCGCTGTTCCCATTTCACTATCCACTAATTTCAAGTCCCCATCATACACCGGCTGAATTTCTTCATTCCCCAGCAGTTGAATGAACCAGATCTCTTGCCTGGCCGAGCACAGCTTTCTTAATGTAGCCTCCACCTTTTCAATTGGCTCAAGACCATCCGAGATGATAATCGCAAGCTGCTGATTCCTCGCCATCACTTTGCCAAGCTGCTCATAAAAATCCCCGCTTCTCTCCGTATCTTCTAATCCAGCTATCTCTCGAAAAACTCCTTTACGGTGAACCGCACCTTTTCGTCGAATGGGGGCGGAATGGGTAGCGACCGGGATAAAAGTTAAACGGTCTTCACCCGCAAGAACGACAAAGCTTAACGAAGCCGCAAGCTTCCGGGCTTGTTCCCATTTCCCCGGGTGTGCACGCATTGAAGAGGTCATATCCAAATAGATGACTACGGAGAGCTCCTGTTCATCGAGAAACCTTTTTATATAATGCTTCTGGGTCCGGCCAAATACATTCCAATCAATTTGCCGAACATCATCTCCCGGTTGATAGGCCCGGAAATCGGAAAACTCTAGCGAGGAACCAAAAGCATTAGACCGTCTCGAACCTTTATGTAGCCCGCGTTTCCTCGTTTTCACTAGTAATCTCTTTTTCTGGAGCCTTTCTAAAAAAGCATAAGATATCATCATAAGGAAGTTCCTATTCCTAATTTGTACGCTGACTCGACGACTTCGGCAATAATGGAATCAGCCAGTATCCCACTTGCTTCCGCTTCGAAATTCAGTAAAATCCGATGCCTTAGCACAGGATAGGCCGTCTGCTTCAAATCACCGGCCGAAACATGATAACGTCCTGCGAATAAAGCCCTTGCCTTTGCCATCTTAATTAGACTCTGCAAGCCACGTGGTCCACTTCCGAATTGGACATATTTCCGGACAACGTCAGGCGATTCCTCCCCATCCGGGTGGGAACTCGATATGATGGAAACCGCATAATCCAACATCTCATCTGAAACAAGCACCTCTTTCACTAGTTGCTGTATAAACAAGACATCTTCAATGGAGGCAGCTTTTTCAATGGAAATGGTGTCTATGCCTGTCGTTCGTAGGACAATCTGCTTTAGTTCCTGTTTTGTTGGATAACGGACAAGAATTTTACAGATGAACCTGTCCATCTGAGCTTCTGGCAAAGGATACGTTCCCTCCATATCGATTGGATTCTGGGTCGCAAGCACAAAGAACGGCTGTTCAAGCTGTTTCGTCTCGCCCATGACCGTCACAGTTTTCTCCCCCATTGCCTCTAACAGTGAACTTTGCGTCTTCGGCGTCGCCCGGTTGATTTCATCAGCCAAGACGATATTCGAAAAAAGCGGCCCCTCATGGAAGATAAACTGCTGCTTTCCATCTTCTCCCGGTTGCAACAGCATGGTTCCCGTAATATCGGAAGGCATCAAATCCGGTGTAAATTGGATTCTAGAAAAATGTAAATCCATGCACTCCGAAATTGTCCGAACGAGCATCGTCTTTCCCAGACCCGGCAACCCTTCAAGCAATACGTGTCCACCTGCAAAAATGCTCCATAAAACTTGATCGATTACTTCTTCCTGGCCAACGATAAAACGGGAAATCTCCCGTTTCACACTCTCAATCATTGTCGCTGCTTCAGTAAATTGCTGTTCTTTCTCCTTCATTTCCCCACTACCTTTCCGGATCAAGCTTGTTATAGTAATTCTTAACGATATCATTCAAATCAGATGGTAATCTAAGTCGATCGGTACTTTGGCGATAGGATTTCTCATACTGCTGATAGACCTCCTCATAGTTACGCAGGTTCCCTCGCAATACTGGGCCGTCCGCCTCCTCCTGTTCGCCACTTCCCTCACCAAGCTTTCCGTTATCGGTTTCCGTATTCTGCTTCCCATCGGTCTTTTCGGGAATCGTCAGCATTTCCCGTGAACCTTGCCCAGCTCCACCTGTCGTGCCTCCTTTTCCTCCACCACCATTCGCTCCTTGGCCTTGACCCTGACCTTGGCCTTGTCCTTGCCCTTGGCCTTGGCCTTGTTGACTTCCGGAATTATTCCCTGCATTGGCGTTAGGCTGGGCATTGGGTGTAGCCGAAGGCTGTCCTAGGGGTTGATTGGCAGCCTGGTTGCCCTGTGTCCCATCGCTGTTAGAAAAAGCTGTTTGAGAGGAAGGGGTTCCATTTTGGCTCAGTTTATTCTGGAGCTGGCTTCCCGCCTGACGAACGGCTTGATTGGCAGTAGCTAACTGCTTGGCAAGTTCTCCCGATTCCATTGCCTCCCCCAACTGCTTCATCAATGAGTCCATCTGTTCTTCACTTAATTGATTTTCCTGTTCTGTGTAGCTCTCTAGTGCCCGTTTCTGCTCTTCAGAAAGCTCTTCCCACCTTTCATTTAATTTTCTCAGTTCCTTTTCGACCAGTGGGATGTCTTTTTGTTCAAGTGCCTTGGACAAATCCGTAAGGCCAGCCTTTTTTGTCTCGTCTTGCCATGTTTCAAGAAGCTTCTGCTTTTCCTTTTCCTTCATTTCTTTTAATTGTAGCTCACTAGATTGTTTGGCTAGGGCCTCAAGGGCCTTCTCGGCTTTTTTCTCACGTACAACTTTCTCTTTTACCTCTTTTAATGTCTTTTCGACAGCCGGATCCTTCATTTCCTTCGCCTTTTCCTCAAGCTCTTTTTCCACTTCCTCGACAATCTTGATTTCTTCTTCAGCCTGTCGGGCTTGATCCATTTTCTGATTTGGAAAAATTGCTAAAAGAACCCCTCCTGTTGCTAAACAAATCGCAAGGGTCAGCAATTTCGGTTGCACCCATTTTTTCTTTTGCCTAAGTGCCTCCTCTTGATGGATCTTCATATGGTGGATAGCGTTCTTAAGCTGAAGCGATTTAAGCTCACCGGCCTCCCCTAGAAAAGAAAATCCCGTCACGACCCTGTCATCTGGAACAAACTGGTTAAACAGCAAAACAGCCGTCTTGTTACCTGGTTTTCTTTTAATGATTCTATAAACAATAAAAGCTATCAAACAGATCATTCCAATGAAAAAATATCGAAAAACAAAGGGAATGACCACGATACGTGCCGCAAAAAAAACCAAAACCGCCCATGCAGAGAGGGCAATGAGCAAAAGCTGCCCCTCCCTCATCACATGCTGGGTGATAAGTTGCCGTTGAATGGGCTTAATCAGCTTGAGAAACTGGTTCTGGTCATCCATTGGTTCCTTATTCATCGCTTCGCCTTCATCTTGACTCGTAACTTTTTCACACTGAGTAAAACGGAGCCGATAAAAAGTAGTGTGTAACAAATCAAATGGGATGCCCAAAGCGGGAAGTGTATCCCCGACAATCGACCGATCTCCTCAGAGTATGTCGGTTCAAGAAAACCAATCATGACAATGGGAGTGTTTAACATGGCCGCCAAGTACGGGAAAGGGTTGACAGCCGCTGCCGCCGCATTCCCCTGATTCATGGCTGCCATGGACCCAAAAAGCAAAGTCAACAAAGCTGTTCCACCGACTAAAAACAAGGTCATGCCATAGGTAGTGACCATCGCCGCAATGGTTTTACGAACGAGAGTAGAGAAAAGCACCCCGATGCTGCCATATACAATGACGGTAAAGACATTGAAGCCTAGCACCATCAAAAGCTGAGTCGGGGAAATTCCGCCGAATAAAAAGACAATGCTATACAGCGGTAAACTGGCCACCACCAATAATAACAAGTATGAAATGGATGAAATTAATTTTCCGAAAATGATGCCTGCCGAACTTTGGGAGGTGGTCAATAAAATATTCAATGTCTGACGCTCCCTCTCACTCGAGATGACACCTGCCGTCAGCCCAGGTGTAATGAACAAGACCAAGGCCAGTTGGATAACGGATAGAAAGACGAACATGCCCCGGCTTGCGTCCGGGTCAATACGCCCGCCCATACTAGTAAGCGATTGGATAAAAATCATACCGATAACGATGGCCCCGATGGCAAGAACATAGAATAATACACCTAAAAAACTTTTAAATGACCGAAAGCGCAGCTTAAATTCTTTATTCAAAACAGGATTCATCAGCCAGCTCTTCATGACAGTTCAACCCCTTTCGTGATTTCCATGAACACATCCTCAAGATCCGTCTCAATTTCCGAAAAAGAGACAATCGGTAAATCTTGCATCATACAGGACTTAAGCAGGTGTTGTTGAGCCTCGGCATCTCCTTTGAATAAAAACTGAATCGTTTTTTCATCCACATGGGTATTGATCTGGGTAATATCCGGAATATCTTCTAAAAAAGCGATGGATCGCTCGATATCCTCACGAACCTTTATGATTAGGCTTTTTTCCCCCTGCAGCTTATGCTGGATTTCAGCAACCGACCCTTGCGCTTTCAATTTCCCCTGATCGATAATGCCCAGCACATCACACATTTCAGCAAGTTCAGGTAAAATATGGGACGAAATCAAAATCGTTTTCCCCATATACTTCAGTTCCTTTAATATCTCGCGCATTTCAACACGAGCCCTCGGATCGAGCCCGGAAGCTGGTTCATCCAAGATAAGCACTTCCGGGTCGTGGATCAGGCTCCTAGCAAGACAAAGCCGTTGCTTCATCCCCCTTGATAAAAGGTCCACATAGGAATCCTTTTTATCCGATAAATTCACGAGCTCGAGCAATTGTGGAATCAGCTTACTCCGTTCCGAAAGCGGTATGCCATAACTCGCCCCGTAAAAATCCAGGTACTCTTCGGCCTTCAACTGATCGTACACACCGAAAAAGTCGGGCATATAACCAATTTGGCTGCGGACTTGCTTAGGTTCCTTCGATATATTGTAACCATTGATATAAGCTGTACCCGAAGTGGGGGCAAGCAGGGTTGCCAAAATGGAAAAAGTCGTGGACTTCCCTGCACCATTTTGACCGACGAAGCCAAACACGGTTCCTTTGTCTATTTGCAAATCTAAGTGATCCAATGCAGTGAAAGTGCCGTACTGCTTCGTTAACTGTAAAATTTCTATCATTTCTCCACTACTCCCTTCACATTGATTTGCGGCCCTCTCACATTTGGCTCATCATCATTATCTTTAATGATCTTAATTTGGATGTCCCCTCTTTTTGATATATAATCGGAGATATCCTTCTTCCCTTTGAAGGTGATTTCCCGTTCTTCATCAGCTATCGGTTCATACTTACCAGTTGAAAAATTATAAAGTTCATACTTAACATTTTGTTTGCCGAACTTTATCGTCATTTCTTCCGTTTTGAAGGTTTTGTCCTTCATGAGTTGAGGAATCGAACTGATATATTCATATTCTCCCCTATCGAACCAATACGTTCCAAATCCTTCTTCTTCCCCAAAAGAACCGCGGAGTACATTCACTGAGCGCTTGAACATTTCTTTTGACAATGTCACTTCTCCGGCAAAAATGATTTTCGCGTTAAATGTTTGGAAAACTAAATTCTCTATATTCTTTTTCGGATTCTTCGGCAGTGTAACATCAACGATTTCATCGTCGGTTATCCCGCTGATAACCGGGTCGGACTTTGTCGATACTCCTAAGAAATAAGATTCCGTCAGATAAAGAAGTTGATCCCTACGCATTTTTTCAAGATCGATTTTTTTTCTCGTAGTTCCATTATTCCAAGATGACGAAGTCGTTCCATAAGGTTTAAACAAGAAATCACTCTTTACCCTTTCGTTTACCTTGATCCGTTCTCCCTTCTTCAACGTTCCGAGATTGATTTTTTCATTGCCGGTCATGATCATCAATTCCTTAAAGTCATATGGTGTCTCATTTTGAATCGTACCGGTCAAGGTCTTATTTTCAACTGTCAGATTTGTCTTGAATTGACCTGCATTTTCCTTGTGGACCTTACCTATGAATGATCGGGTAGACCAATATTCGACGTTTGGAAAGGTCAATTCCGTATCGGTTGCCTTTTCTTCAAGCAATGGTGCCCGTTTCAGGCTTCCACCTAACCCCTCCTGCGTCATTGGCATCGCAACCAACTCATTTTTCGGGAATGTCAGGTTGTAATCGCCGCCTTTATTGGATAGAAGGACATTCGATTGAATGCCGACAATTTGGTTATCCTCAACTTGATAGATTCCCAATTGATTGAGTTGCGGCTTGGCAAGACGGTCTTTCGCTCCGACGGCGAAAGTCAAAACCGTCGTAATACAAGCAATCAAAGGAATGATCCACCAGGCATGCTCCCTTTTGTCCATTTTCTTCAGGACCAAAAATAAAATCGGTACAATGATCACAATGTAGACTAATAGCAGCAATAACAATTGAGTGACGGATAGAGTCGTATCATCAAAGTAACTATTGGGCTCATTCATTTCCCAGCTTGCTCCATCCATGAACTCTCTCGAAGTGGAAAATGCATTCAACTCCACCTTATTTATAATCGCTTCAAACGAGGTGCCATAGCCCTTCCAAGAGGCGAGTGGCTCGTCTCCTAGTGAAAAGGCCGTCTGGACAATCATCCCGCTTCCATATTGCTTTTTGACAACGGCCGGTGATTCCCCGCTTTTCGCAATGATCTCTGCCCCCTTTTCTACCTCACCAATAAAACCAGGCAATTGTTCAAAGGAAGGGCGGTCCTTTTTCTTTTCTGTAAGAAAAGATGAATCCATCTTGATTTCATTATCCATCTTCATTGGTAGAAGATTATAAAGGGACCCGTATAATTGAGCGCCATTCGGAGAAGCACCGGCGATTAACATACCACCAGACTGTATCCAACTCTTTAACGCTTTCTGCTGAGCCTCATCCAAGGCGGCAATGGCAAATTCATCAACGATTAAATAATCGAACATTTCATAACCAATTGACTGCTTTGGTAGTTCTTCTTTTTTCAATTCAATCATCGTTGCTTGAAGTGATGGTAAAATTCTCAATTCAGTCAAACGGTCGTATTTTTCACTTAATACTCCAATCAAGTCCTTGCTTTCATCAAAGAATTTTGGTGTCAATACCTTGGGACCTGAATAGTCTACTTCTTTACCATTCTTCCAATCTCCCTCATAGAGATAGATTGTCTTCGTCAATGGCATTCCATTATAACTGTAATTTTCATCCGTATACCCCGGAAGTGAAATGGAATAGGTCTTCTTACTACCCTTTGGCAATTCCACTTTTAAGATTTGCGAACCTCCAAATTCATAATCGGCTTGAAATTGAAAAATCAGCGTGCCGCTGAAAGCTTCCCCCTTATTTTCAATATGTACGGTCATCGGCATAGCCTTCGTGCTAGTTATGTATCCATCAAACCCTGTTTCAATCGAGATTTTTATATCCGGGTCTGCTGCTTTAGCTTGAATTGTATGGATAGGAAAAAATAAGGCAAAAAATAACAAACAAGCTGAAACTCCCTTTATTTTTCTGAACAATCTGACTCCTCCTTTTTTTCTTTACTCCTAATAGACGATTGCATTCGGTAAAAGTATACAAAAAATATAAAAAAAGTTAATTAAAACTCAAAAAACCGGAAGGGAAAATCCCTTCCGGCTACGATTAATTACCTTTATACTTCTTCTTTTTCGATAATATCGGCAAAGAGGCCATATACATATTTTTCTGCATCGAATTCTTGAAGATCATCCATCTTTTCACCAAGTCCGACAAATTTAACAGGAATGGAGAGCTCATTTCGGATGGCTATGACAATCCCGCCTTTTGCAGTGCCATCAAGCTTCGTTAAGACGATTCCGGTTACATCGGTTGCTTCCTTGAACGTTTTCGCTTGGATGAGTGCATTTTGACCCGTTGTTGCATCAAGAGCAAGAAGCACTTCATGTGGTGCACCAGGCACTTCACGTTCAATGACTCGTTTCACCTTTTCCAGTTCTTTCATCAAGTTCACTTTATTTTGCAGGCGTCCTGCTGTATCACAAATCAGGATATCCGCTTTTCGTGCCTTGGCGGCTTGTACGGCATCGAACATAACCGCAGCAGGATCGGATCCTTCTCCTTGTTTGATGACACTGACACCGACGCGTTCCCCCCAAACCTCAAGTTGCTCGATCGCTCCGGCACGGAAAGTATCACCAGCCGCCAATACAACGGATTTGCCTTCTTCCTTAAACTTATGGGCAAGTTTACCGATTGTCGTCGTTTTCCCTACACCATTCACGCCAACAAAAAGAATGACAGTCAGGCCGTCTTGCTGAATGTTCAAGCTGGACATACCTTCTTCATCACCTTGGTAAATATCGACCAATTTTTCGGAAATGACTGACTGCACCTCTCTCGTATCAGAGATGTTACGCAGTTTCACTTCCATTTTTAATTGGTCGATTAATTCCATGACGGTATCGAAGCCCACATCAGCCTGGATGAGAATCTCCTCAAGTTCTTCGAAAAAATCTTCATCCACTTTCCGGTAACGGGCAACGAGTTCATTCACCCTTCCGGTAAAGGAATTCCTCGTCTTCGTTAAACCTTGCTTAAACTTTTCCCCGATTGATATTTCGGATGTTACTTTTTTTTCAACTTCTACTTCTGCTTTTGTTTCTACAGATGTTTCTTTTTCTTCTTGTGTCGTGAATTTTTCTTTTAGCTTCTTGAAGAAACTCATTGTCCCACTTCCTCTAATTCATGGATTTATATTTGAACAAGGTTCTCTGATTCTTCCATACGTACGGAAACAAGTTTGGAAACACCTGATTCCTGCATCGTAATGCCATAGAGGACATCTGCCTCCTCCATCGTCCCTTTACGATGGGTGATTACGATAAACTGTGTCTCTTGACTGAACTTCCTTAAAAATTGGCTAAAACGGACTACATTCGCTTCATCAAGTGCTGCCTCGACCTCATCAAGGATACAGAATGGAACTGGCCGGACCTTTAGAATGGAGAATAACAGGGCGATTGCAGTCAATGCTCGTTCTCCACCGGACAACAGACTCAAGTTCTGTAACTTTTTCCCTGGAGGCTGCGCAATGATATCCACTCCCGTAATCAATAAGTCATCGGGATCAGTCAGCTTCAACTCTGCCCTACCACCGCCGAACAGTGATTTAAAGACTTGTTCGAACTGTTCACGAATCGCATAAAAGGTTTCCGAAAAGCGCCGTTTCATTTCGTCGTCCATCTCATCAATCACCTGGAATAGCGTGTCCTTCGCCTGCTGGAGATCTTCCTTTTGGCCAAGAAGGAACTCATACCGTTCGGCCACACGAGCATACTCATCGATGGCTCCTAAGTTAACCGTACCCAATTCTTCGATAGCCAGCTTAATGAGTTTTACCTTTTTCTGAGCTTCATCTACAGGCATCACCAGCGGATATTTTTCTTTGGCGCCTTCATAGGATAACGTGTATTCTTCACGCAAATGGTCCAGACGGTTTTCCAGGGCCACATCTAGACGGGTCAATTTGACCTCTTCATCCTTTATCACTTCAACAATGCCTTTATAAAGACGGTTTTCCTCTTTCAAAGCTATTTCGAGCGTTTCAAGTTGAGTGTGCATTTCGGTCTTTTCCTGTTTTTTGGCGGAAATTGCTTCGATGGCTCCATTCTTATCAAGCAATCTTTGTTGGGCCAAGTCTTCAAGCGTTTCTTCTCCACTCGAACTGTCCGTCATTTCATTTGTCAAAAGTCCCAAGTCATCCTTATTTTCATTCAGGTTACTCGTTTCTTTTGCCAAGTCCGCTTCAAGCCGCTCCATCTTTTCTTTTTGGTTTTGAAGCTGGCCGCGCTTTGAGGCCAGAGTAACTCTCAACTCACTAGTTTCTTCCGCAAGACTTTCTTTTGACGATTGCTGGGATTGTTTTTGTTCTGTCATTTCCGCTATCAGACGATCAAGTTCTTCAATTTCCATATTACAAGATTTCAAGAGCTCTTCCAATTCGGCAAGCCTTGCTTTCTTTTGCTGTTGCTCTTCTAAATAGGAGTTTTTATCCAAATCATAAAGGTGCAGACGGTCATTCACATTTCTTTCCTGAAGCTCGACTTCACGAAGCTCACCTTTTAGGGATTGCTCCTGTAAGCGAAGCATTTCACCTGTTCTCCTCGTTTGTTCAAGCGTTTGCTCCTGAACACCGACATCCACTTTAAGCTGCTTGACCTGTTTTTCGAGCTGATTCGTTTTCGCTTCCATACCGGCAAGCTTTTCATGTAATTCTTCGAGCTCCGTTTTCCGTGAAAGCAATGATGTGGACTTTTGTTTAATCGTTCCACCTGTCATCGAACCACCTGGGTTGACAACATCCCCTTCAAGGGTTACAAAGCGGAAACGGTGCTGCACCATTTTTGCAAGCTCGTTGGCTCCCTTTAAATCCTTGGTGATAATGACGGTGCCAAGCAGGTTCGCTGCGATGGAAGCATGCCTCTCATCATAGCGAATCAACGAGGAAGCTGTACCTACAAAAGCAGGATGGTTCTTCAGCATCGATAACTGAGTTGAAGAAACTTCTCTTCCCTTGATGACCGATAAAGGCAGAAATGTCGCACGGCCATAACGATTTTTTTTCAAGAAGGAAATGGCCTCACGGGCATGTTCTTCTCTCTCCACGACAATATGCTGCATCGCTCCGCCCAATGCCGTTTCGATCGCCGTTTCATATTCCTTTGGGACCTTGATCAATTCTGCGACTGCACCTTCAATGCCTTTTAATGTTCCTTTTGCTTTTAACACTTCTTTAACACCTTGAAAAAAGCCTGCATAATCCTCTTCCATCTCTTCAAGCAGTTCTTTGCGGGATTTAGCTTGTTGGAGGAATTGATATGCCTTATAAAGGGTTGTTTCTTGTTTTTGATACGTATCTTTTGCTGTATTTAACTTGTTCTGTTGATTTCGGAAAGAAGTGACATGCTCTTCAAGCTGCTGGCTCAATTTTTCCATCCGCTGTGAAAATTCCAGTTTCTTAGCGGTTATTTCCGTTCTTTCCGTTAGGAATTTTTCATTTTCGTGATCCAGCTTGGAATTTTTATGTTCCTGCTGAGTAAGCTGCTGCAAAAGGTATTGCTTTTCGTTTTTGGCGGCAGCCTGCTTGTTCAACCACTCGATATAGTCACTTTTCTTCACTTCTATCAACGCTTCGATGTCGGTGTTGAATAGGCCCAAGCTTTTTTGTTTTTCATGCAAAAGTTCCTGGAGCCCTTTTACTTCGGAATTCAACGCGTCAAGAATTACCGTTTCTCTTTCCTTTTGTAAAGAAAGACGTTCAACTGCTTCCTTGCCCTCTATAATCGCCTTTTCTAGCTGTGCCTTATTTTGGGCAGCATTTTTTTTCCGTTCTTTCAATACTTCTTTACGACCTTCGAGCTTCTCCAGTTCTTCACTGGCATTCAAGAGCACACCCTGAAGCTCATTAATCGATGTTTCGAGTCCTGCAATGCTTTCGCGGACCTCTTTAAGATGGGCTTCGCGTTCATGAAGCCGTCCAGCCAATTGCTGCTCCATCTCATTATGTTTCTCGAGTTCTTGGGTGAGACTTTCCCATTTGCCATGAAGTTCTTCAATTTCAAAAACGGTTAAGGCCACTTCGATTTTTTCAAGCTCCTCTTTTTTATCCAGATATTCCTTGGCAAGGGAAGATTGAATCTTGAGAGGTTCCACTTGACCTTCTAATTCATGAAGAATGTCGTGAATCCTATTGAGGTTATCTTGTGTTTCCGTCAGTTTTGATTCCGCTTTTCTTTTTCTTGTTTTATACTTTAAAACACCGGCGGCCTCTTCAAAAATGACCCGTCTTTCTTCCGCCTTACTGCTTAGAATCTCTTCCACTTTCCCTTGACTGATGATGGAAAACGCTTCACGTCCAAGACCTGAATCCATAAATAGCTCGACGATATCTTTCAGGCGGCACCCTTGGTTATTAATGAAGAACTCACTTTCACCCGAACGGTATACCCTTCTTGTGATACTAACTTCATGAAAGTCAATCGGAAGCGTGTTTGTCTCATTATCCAAAGTCAAAGAAACCTCTGCAAAATTCAAGGCCTTTCTTGTGTCACTTCCTGAGAAGATGATATCTTCCATTTTTGCTCCACGCAGTGATTTTGCCGATTGCTCTCCAAGAACCCAACGGACTGCATCGGTCACATTGCTTTTACCGCTACCGTTCGGTCCAACCACTGCCGTGACACCAGGTACAAATTCAATCGAAATTTTATCTGCGAAAGATTTGAATCCTACTACGTCCAAGCGTTTGAGGAACATGACCTCTCCCCCTCTACTGTTCAACTATCTTGTTGAGTTTTTTTCTTTCAAAACGGCCAATGCGTGCTCGGCGGCATGCTGTTCTGCCTCTTTTTTCGATTTTCCCACACCGGTACCAAGGTCTTCCCCATTCAATGAGACAGTCGAAACGAATTCACGATTATGGGCAGGCCCTTTTTCTTGCAGTATTTTATATTGCAGAACCCCGATTGCATCCCGCTGGATGAGCTCTTGAAGCTGGCTCTTATAATCCATCACATGAGAAAAAGCACCCTCGTCTATCTTCGGAAACACGACATTTTTCAAAAACTGCACAACTGGCTCTAATCCTTGATCAAGATACAAGGCACCAATATAGGCTTCAAAAACATCTGCAAGCATGGCAGGGCGTTCTCTTCCGCCTGTCATTTCTTCCCCTTTACCAAGCAGGACATATTCTCCATAAGAGAGACTGTTGGCAAAGTCGACCAGTGATGGCTCACAGACAATGGCTGCCCTTAATTTCGTAAGCTCTCCTTCACTCATCATTGGATATTTTTGATACAAATATTTTGAAATTGTCAGTTCAAGTACTGCGTCCCCTAAAAATTCCAGCCTTTCATTATCTTCATAAGGCTTGCGGCGATGCTCATTCACATAAGATGAATGTGTAAAAGCTTTTTTCAATAAGTTTTCATCTTGAAAATGAAAACCCAGGTTATCCTGTAACTCTTTAAATTTGTTATCCTTGATTGATGGTTTACGATTATTTACGTTCCTACGCATCACAAAAAACCCTCCACTACGGTTCAAAAACATATTTTTCCTCAATATAAAAAGAAACCTGGCAGGAATTCCTGTCAAGCTTTCCTATGTACCATCATACAGTATAATCTGCCTAAAGAAAACTAGCAGCCGGGATGCAGCTGGACAGGTGAAAACTTAATCGGACCTACCCGTGATCGGTTAAGCCTGTCGAGTTCCAGACTCCTTTTATTACAAGAGAAAGCCCCGTTTAAAAACGGAGCTTTTAATCAAAAGACATTAACATTACATAGTGCTTTTTATGTAATTCACAGCATCACCCACTGTGGCGATTTTTTCAGCGTCATCGTCCGAAATTTCCATATCGAATTCGTCTTCAAACTCCATGACTAGTTCGACAACATCTAGGGAATCGGCACCAAGATCTTCTTTGAATGAAGCTTCAAGCTTTACTTCTGATTCTTCAACGTTCAAACGATCTACAACGATTTTTGTTACTCTTTCTAATACATCTGCCAATGTGTTCACCTCCCCTCAAGACATTATAAATTATATTTCATAAAAATCAAACCAAAACTTACATTACCATGCCGCCGTCAACATGAAGGGTCTGTCCGGTCATATAACTGCTTGCCTCTGAAGCGAGGAAAGTTGCCACTGAAGCAATATCCTTCGGATCGCCGAAGCGGGCTAAAGGAATTTGCGAAAGCATCGCTTTTTGCACATCTTCAGTCAGTTCATCTGTCATATCAGTGGAAATGAAACCTGGAGCAATCGCATTGACCGTGATTCCTCTTGAAGCAAGCTCTTTGGCAGTAGATTTAGTCAAGCCGATTACGCCTGCCTTGGCTGCAACATAATTTGCCTGTCCTGCATTCCCCATTACGCCGACAATGGAAGCCATATTGATGATTTTACCGCTACGCTGCTTCATCATTTGCCTTGTGACTGCTTTCGTGCATAGGTACACGCCTTTTAAATTCGTATTGATGACCGAATCCCATTCTTCTTCTTTCATCCGCATCAATAGATTATCACGGGTAATTCCAGCATTATTAACTAAGATATCCACTCGGCCAAATTGTTCCATAACCTCTTTGAACATGCCTGTAACTGATTCGCTATCGGACACATCGCATTGAACTGCAAAGGCTTTGCGCCCAAGTGCCTTGATTTCTTCGACCACTTCGTTGGCTTTTGCTTCGCTTCCAGCATAATTGACGGCTACATCCGCCCCCTGACGTGCGAGTTCCAAGGCCACTTCCTTGCCGATACCGCGGGAAGCTCCAGTAACTACTGCTTTTTTACCTTCTAGGATCATGCTAGTTCCCCCTTCAATGCTTCGACCGTCTTAATTAGGGTTTCTGTATTCGATACCGAGTGAATATTGACAGAACGGTCAATTTTTTTAATCAATCCACTCAGTACCTTGCCTGGTCCCACTTCTACAAACGTGTCCACACCTAATTCAAGTAGCTTTTTGACACTATCTTCCCAAAGCACTGGTGAATACAGCTGTTCAATTAATTTATCTTTAATTTGTGATGGGTCCGTGATGGGTTCTGCCGTTACGTTCGAAATTACAGGAATAGGTGCTTGTTGGAAACTCACTTCATCAAGTACCTTTTGTAATTGTTCAGCCGCCGGTTTCATTAGTTCAGAATGAAACGGCCCGCTTACTTCAAGAGGAAGGGCACGCTTCGCTCCAGCTTCTTTTGCTTTTGCGCTGGCCAGCTTAACGCCTTCTGCCGTTCCGGAGATGACGATTTGTCCTGGACAATTAATGTTAGCCAATTGAACGGATTCTCCTGTATCAGTAATATCAGCCGTTACAATAGCGAGTGCCGTGCGGTCCATCCCTAATATGGCAGCCATCGAGCCTTGCCCATTTGGAACAGCGGCCTCCATGAATTGGCCACGTTTTCTAACAGTATAGACAGCATCTTCAAAAGAAATAGCACCAGCCGCCACCAACGCCGTATATTCCCCTAAACTATGTCCTGCAGTGTAATCAGGCTTGATGCCTGCTTCTTCCAAAGCATTGTACAAGGCATAGCTTGTTGTCAACAGCGCAGGTTGCGCATTATAGGTTATCGTTAATTCTTGTTGAGAACCATTAAATATAAGCTCCGAAAGTGCAAAACCCAGCTTTTCATCCGCCGTTTGAAAAATTTGCTGTGCTTGCTCATTTTCTTCAAATAAGTCTTGACCCATTCCTACAGACTGTGAACCTTGTCCTGGAAACACAAAAGCAACCTTACCCATCCCTAACTCCCCTATCTTTATATTTATTGGTCTTTTTCTATCGTCTTTGCAATCGTCGGAATGACATCATGGCTAACCATATCCCGAGTCTGACGGATGGCGTTATAAATTGCATTGGCATCGGAAGAACCATGCGCCTTGATGACAGGTGCCTTCAAACCGAATAATCCTGCCCCGCCGTATTCCGAATAATCCATTTGATTTTTAATCGTCTTTAATTCCGGTTTCACGAGTGCTGCTGCAATCTTGCTCTTCACATTGCTCATCAAAGCCGTTTTCAACATGCTAAAGACACTCATCGCCGTTCCTTCAAGTGTTTTCAACACCATATTGCCGGTAAAGCCGTCCGTTACGACAACATCTGCCGGTCCATTCAGAAGATCCCTTGCTTCTACATTCCCGACAAAGGTGATGTCCGTTGATTCCTGAAGAAGCGTGAAGGCTTGCTTCGTCAACTCGTTCCCTTTTTTCTCTTCAGTTCCAATATTCAGTAGGCCAACACGTGGCTTTTCGATGCCTCGTACCTTTTGAGCATATACAGATCCCATTATTGCAAATTGAAGCAGATGTTCGGGTTTTGCTTCAGCATTCGCCCCTACATCAAGAAACACAAAACCTTTACCATCGATCGTCGGCAAAGTTGGGGATAATGCCGGACGTTCGATTCCTTCAATCCTACCGACAACAAACAAGCCGGCAGCCATCAATGCACCTGTATTCCCTGAAGAAATGCAGGCAGCGGCTTCTCCATCGGCCACTTGCTGGGCTGCCAGTACCATTGATGCATTTTTCTTGCGGCGGACCGCACGGACAGGTTCATCGGTACTCAATATTTTTTCTTCCGTATGTATGACCGTGATTCGTTCATTCTTTGTTAGGTATGGGCTGATTTCAGCTTCATTCCCGATTAAAGTGATTTCCACATCGGAAAAGGCCTCGACAGCTTTCATGGCACCCAATACCTGTGCCTTCGGTGCGTTGTCCCCACCCATTGCGTCTAGCGTTATTTTCATGGACGTTCATCCTTTTCTAAGCAAGTTAAGAGCGATACATTTCGAACTCACCTTTGAATACCATCTCATTTCCTACGTAGCTTCTGACTTCCACTACTGAACGGTCGGCATTGTGGTCCACCTCTTGAACTTTCGCTTTGGCTACCACTCTTTCATTTTCCTTAACAGAACGAGTAAATAAAATGGAAGCTTTCGTCGTTAATGCCAGTTCGTCGTTTATGACCGCCACCGCCAATGAATTCGCTTGGGCAAAAAGGTGATGTCCCCTTGCGATTCCATTGCGCTTAAAGACATGCTCTTTTTTTATATCTAAAATGGAAATTGCATTTTCATCTAGGTTCAGATCAATTACTTCTCCGATAATTTCATCCAGTGGCAATGCCCTAATCTCGTCGCTGAATTTCTTTTCGGCTACGGTTTTAATGCGTTCACGAAGCTCCGGTATGGATAATTCAAGTCGATCGAGTCTAATTGTCTGGACGCTCACCGAGTATTTATCAGCCAGCTCCTCATCCGTTACAAAAGGATTCTGTTTAATCGTTTCGATTAATAATTGCTGGCGTTCCTTCTTGTTTCTTCGCATTTGAAGGTCACCATCCGTAGTATTATGACTAGGTACTAATAGTAGTATATATATTTTAAAAACAGATTGCAAGATTTTGTGGAAATTCTCGCAATCTGTTTTACTTTCGTTCAGCCTTTATCAGTCAAGCTTTTCTCCCGTCAATACGCCCGTCCCTTCCAAATGCTTCCGAAGTGGTGCGTATTCAGGTGCATGCCAAAAGCTCTGTGAGGCTATTAATTTTGCAGCATCTTCCCTTGCAACTTCCAGCGTCCGGTAATCATGTACCATATCGGCCACTTTGAACTCGGGAAGCCCGCTTTGTTTTTTACCAAAAAAGTCTCCTGGACCTCGAAGCTCCAAATCTTTCTCTGAAAGGACAAAACCATCATTTGTCTCTGTCATGATTTTCATCCTCTCTTTGCCGACTTCCGTTTTCGGGTCGGCCAGAAGAATGCAAAAAGACTGATTGCTTCCCCTTCCTACACGGCCTCGTAACTGATGAAGCTGGGAGAGGCCAAAACGTTCCGCATCATAAATGACCATCACCGTTGCGTTGGGCACATTCACTCCTACTTCGACAACTGTGGTGGAAACAAGGATTTGCGCTTCATTGGAACTGAACTGTTGCATCACTTCATCTTTCTCATCCGCAGATAAACGCCCGTGCATGAGCCCCACTTTATATCGATTCGCAAAGTATTGTGTCAACATGCCATGGACATCTAGAACATTTTGCAGGGAATCAAGTTTTTCCGACTCCTCGATTAATGGGCAGATGACATATGCTTGTCTGCCTTTTTGAAGTTCCTTTTCCACAAAAACGAGAATTCGGTCAAGCATTTGATGCTTCGCCCAATACGTTTCGATGGCTTTTCGCCCTGCAGGCATTTCGTCAATCGTCGAAACGTCCATCTCCCCGAACACCGTAATGGCAAGTGTACGAGGAATCGGTGTTGCCGTCATGAACAGCACATCTGGATTCCCGCCCTTTTCACGGAGGATACGGCGTTGTTCGACCCCGAACCGATGCTGTTCATCCGTAATGACCAGACCGAGGTTCCTAAAGTTCACTTCATCCTGAATCAATGCATGGGTTCCAATCAAAAGGTCAAGTTCCCCTGTTTCTAGCTTCTCCAATAATTCTCTCCGCTTCTTACCTTTTACCGAAGAAGTTAATAAAGCAACCTTTACCCCGACTGGTTCTAGCATCGCTGTTAATGATTGAGTATGCTGCTCAGCCAGAATTTCAGTAGGGACCATAAGTGCTCCCTGGAAACCAGCCGAAATCGTTGCATATAAACAAATCGCGGCCACTACCGTTTTCCCTGACCCTACATCTCCTTGTAGAAGCCGGTTCATGCGGTAAGGGGAGGTCATGTCGCTTAGGATTTCCTCTACCACCCTGTTTTGTGCATTCGTTAGTGGAAACGGCAGTGTATCGATAAACCCATTTACTTGACCCTTATTAAATTCCTGGCCAATCCCCCTAGACTGTTCCCGCTGTATTTTTCGTAGTGCCTGCATCTTCAGCTGAAATAACAAGAACTCTTCATATACAAAACGGCGACGGGCCTGCTTGACATCAGCAGCCGATAAAGGAAAGTGCATCTTGCGAAGCGCATCTTTACGCGGCATCAATTTATATGTTGTCAGAAGTTGTGGTGGCAAATTCTCTTCGATTAAATTTCCATATTGGGAAAAACCATTGGTGATATGACGGCGCATTCCTTTTACCGTAATGCTCCCCTTGATGGAATATACGGGTTCGAACTCTTTCTCCCTGCTGTGATCTCCCACATGGCACTCTGATCCTGTGATCGTTTGACGGTGACGGTCCCATTTACCTGTGACTGAGACAGTCTCACCGATCGCAAGTTTAGATTTCAAGTAAGGCTGATTGAAAAATATCACCGTAATCAAATATCTCCCGGTCAGCAATTTGATTGTAAGCCTGGATTTTTTCTTTCCAAAATAGCTCAATGTCGGTACTGTATGAATCTTTCCTTCTACAGTAACCCGCTCCTCATGCTCAACCGTTTCTAAGTCCCTCAGCCGATAGTCTTCATAGCGATAGGGTAGATGCTCAAGAAGATCATTGACGGTATGGATCTCCATTTCCTGCAATGCAGCAGCTGTCTCTCCCCCAATGCCCTTAACTGCGGTAATTGGTTCCAATAGGGCGTTACTCACTTGTTACTTAACGGCATGCCAAAGATCTTCGCTTCCAACTTCCGTCCAGTCGGTGTGGCCGCTAATCCTCCTTCTGCAGTTTCTCTTAAGGCCGACGGCATCGTCTGTCCAATTCTATACATTGCATCGATGACTTCGTCGCATGGAATTCGGCTTGTTATCCCCGCTAAAGCCATATCAGCTGCAACCATAGCATTAGCTGCCCCCATGGCATTTCTCTTCACACACGGCACTTCTACGAGACCGGCGACCGGATCACATACAAGACCCAGCATGTTCTTTAAAGTAATCGCCATGGCTTCGGCACTTTGGGATGGCGTTCCTCCTG
Source organism: Peribacillus sp. NPDC097295 (assembly GCF_044761665.1). Lineage (NCBI taxonomy): Bacteria > Bacillati > Bacillota > Bacilli > Caryophanales > Bacillaceae > Peribacillus > Peribacillus sp. NPDC097295. Next base: position 50,335 of record NZ_JBIWCW010000008.1, on the reverse strand, counting down.
CCATTTCAACGATTGCGGCCGCTGCCATTCCTGAAGCTGAACCGACTTCCGCCTGGCAACCGCCTGCCGCTCCAGAGATTGATGCGTTATTAGCGACAACGAATCCAAAAGCCCCTGCAGTGAACAGAAATGCGATTTTCTGTTCGCGATTCGGTTTTAATTTATTTTGCAAAGCGAAAAGGGTGCCAGGCACAACTCCTGCTGATCCCGCAGTCGGTGTCGCACAAATCGTCCCCATCGCTGCATTCACTTCATTGGTGGCTACGGCCTTACTGACCGCATCCAACAATAGTTCCCCCGATAAGGAATTTCCCGATTTGATATAATTTTGAAGAAGGACTGCGTCCCCACCAGTCAATCCCGAAACGGAACGTACTCCTTGAAGGCCCTTTTCAACGGCCTGTTCCATGACGTCAAGGTTCACCCCCATTTGATGGATGATTTGATCACGACTTTTTCCTGATACTTCCATTTCCTGTTCGATCATAAGGGTCGATATTTTCTTTTGCTTTGCTTCTGCCATTTCTACTAGTTCTGCTACATTTCGAAACATGTCCTCTTTCCCTCCTTAATGAAAACGGTTGCCTCATGCCAACTCAATCAACAATCCTTGCGACCTTTGTGATATGGGGCAATTTCGAAATTTCATCGATGACTTCCTCTTCTAAATTAACATCCACTTCAATGGTCATAAGAGCCATCTTCCCTTTTTCTTTTCGGGAAACTTCCATCTGGCCAATATTGATTTGGTGCTTAGCCAAAACGTTAGAAACATTGGCAATAGCCCCGAAACGGTCATCATGTACGACAAGTATGGCTGGATTATGACCCGAAAGCCGTAATTTGAATTCATTCAATTCAATGATTTCAATTTTGCCCCCACCAATCGAGATGCCAACGAGTTCCAGTTCATCTGCATCATCGCCCACCGTTATTTTCACAGTATTCGGATGTTCCGGAACGGCCTCTTCTTCCTGAAATGTAATGTCCATATTCTTTTTGCGGGCTATATCAAGAGATTCTTTGATTCTCTCATCAAAAGTATCAAAATCAAGGAGGCCCCCTACTATGGCCACATCCGTCCCATGCCCTTTATGGGTTTTGGCGAATGACCCATAAAAAGAAATACGGGCCCATTTCGGTTCTTTATTGAATAGATTCCTTGCCACCCTGCCTATTCTAGCAGCTCCCGCTGTGTGGGAGCTTGAAGGTCCAATCATGACGGGACCGATGATATCAAATACACTCCTGTATTTCATGTTCTATTCCTCCTTCTTTACGCGCTGAACTTCAAAGACCTAAAGAAAAACGCTAGAGGTTATCTACTAATCAGTCCTGGCTCCTGCATTATTGTTTATACCTTTAGTCCGCAAAAATAAACTGCATAGCCTAATGACCTATGCAGTTTATTGCTGTTTATCTATCTTTCTATATTATGCCACTTAAACGGCATGTGAAGCATAATGTGCCCCCTAGCCATATGGCCGTAAAATTATTCAATTGAAAAAATGAAAGCATATAATGGTTGTTTACCATTATGGACTTCTACTTCGACATCTTCAAAAGTTTCTTCACAAAATGCCACAAGCTGCTCCACTTCTTCCGCAGTTGCATCTTCGCCGTAAAGAATGGTCAGGATTTCGGAATCTTCATCAATCATTTTAGATAAAAGATCCTTTGCAGCCTGAGCCTTGCCTTTATTTTTCACTTTGATGGTGCCCTCATCGATTCCCATGAAGTCACCCTTCTCGATTGTCAGGCCATCGATGCTCGTATTCCTTACAGCATAGGTGATTTGACCAGTTTTAACATGTGAAAGGGCCTCAGTCATCACCTTTTGGTTCTCGATAACATCCAACGAAGGATTGAAAGCAAGCAATGCAGACATTCCTTGTGGCACAGTTTTAGCAGGAACGACAATCACGTTATCTCCAAGAACATCAGCAGCTTGATTAGCGGCCATAATAATATTTTTATTATTTGGCAGAATGATTACATTTTCTGCATGTGCCTCCTCGACTGCTTTCACGATGTCTTCCGTACTTGGATTCATCGTTTGCCCACCTTCAATGACTGTTTTTGCACCGATGCTTTTGAAAAGTTCGCTAATCCCTGAACCCATCGCAACAGATACGATACCGTATTTTTCTTTAGCCTTTGGTTTTGTCTGAAGGGGCGTTGTAGTTCCGCCGACTATAGCTGTATGCTGTTCACGCATATTATCGATTTTCAACTTGATTAAACTACCATATTTCTGACCATAATTAAGACAGTTACCAGGCTGCTCAGAGTGAATATGTACTTTAACCACTTCATCATCAGAGATGACTAATAATGAATCGCCGTATTCACTTAAATCATTTCGGAATTTCTCTTCATCAAAGGATTGGGCTAATGGCTTATCATTTTCCAATCGAACCATGAATTCCGTACAATAACCAAACACGATATCTTCCGAGTTAATGTGTCCCTGAACATTAATGTGGTGTTCAGCACTAACCATATCATCCATGCTTGGGCCATTTGCCGAGCGAACCGGTAAGGCTTCACCTTTCAGTTCCGCCAGGAAACCTTCATAAACGAAAACCAAGCCTTGTCCACCGCTATCGACGACACCTACTTCTTTTAATACAGGAAGTAAATCCGGTGTCCGCTTTAAAGATGCATTGGCCTCGATGACGATTTCCTCCATCACCTGGATTAGATCCTGGTGCTTGGCAGCGGATGTAACCGCTTGCTTCGCTGCATCCTTCGCCACTGTTAATATGGTTCCTTCAACAGGTTTCATAACGGCCTTATAAGCAGTTTGTACACCAGCTTCAAAGGCATTGGCAAATTCTTCACTATTGATTTCCGCTTTATTTTCAATAGATTTTGCAAAACCACGAAAAAGCTGAGAAAGAATTACCCCAGAGTTACCCCGAGCTCCCATCAAAAGACCTCTTGAAAGGGAAGTACCCACTTTTCCTATATGTTCTTGTACATTATTTTGAACTTCCTTAGCTCCTGAAGTCATAGATAAATTCATGTTTGTTCCTGTATCTCCATCTGGAACTGGGAAAACGTTCAAGGCATCGACCATTTGGGCGTTAGCTGCTAATTGATTAGCTCCCTGGATGATCATTTCAGCAAAGCGCTTTCCATTTAAACTTGTAATTGACACAAAACTTTCCTCCTATACTTAAGGGTTCGTTACACGAACTCCCTGTACAAAAATGTTTACAGAATCAACAGCTAATCCAACAGTTTTGTCCAGTGTGTATTTTACTTTTGATTGCACATTATGTGCAACTTCCGAGATTTTCGTTCCATAACTAACGATAATATACATATCGATATGAACTTCTTCCTCATCTTGTCGGACGATTACACCCTTAGTAAAGTTTTCTTTTCTTAGTATTTCGGCAATGCCGTCTTTAAATTGTTTTTTTGAAGCCATTCCTATTATTCCGTAGCAATCAATAGCAGCACCACCGGCTACCGTAGCGATTACATCATTAGATATATCAATTTGTCCATATTTCGTTTGTAGTTCAATAGACATTTTCTTTTTCCCTCCCAAAACTAACTCAACTAAAGACATTTTACTATAATGTCTATTGTTTTAAAAGTAAATGTGGTACGGTACTTATATAATTCAATTTTCAAGAGGGTATGTCAAGGTTTTTTTCTTGAAAGTAATTAACTGAAGTATTGCATTCTCACGGTAGGTGTGATAAATTATTAAAGTATTTCACAAAGACTTAAGACAACTTCGTAAACTTAAGCTTGTTGTAGTTAGGAGGGAATTTGACATGGCACGTAAATGTGTAATCACTGGAAGAAAAACCCGTTCTGGTAACAGCCGCTCTCACGCAATGAACGCTAGCAAGCGTACATTCGGCGCTAACCTTCAAAAAGTACGTATTTTAGTTGACGGTAAACCTAAACGTGTATACGTTTCTGCAAGAGCTCTTAAATCGGGCAAAGTAGAACGCGTATAATGTTACGGCATCCTCTTAGGATGCCTTTTTATTTGAAAATGGCTCCCGCTTTATAATGGGTTATGATTGGATAACCTGATTCACTTGGAAAGATCATCTCCCATTAAAAGCCTGCCAAACCCATCCGATTCCTTCTTATTATCCCCCAGCAAAATCGAAAAAATAACACCTTCGTTTAGAAGGTGTCACGTGAATAGGTTTTTTATCAGCCTTTTTTAAACGCCCCGAGCATGGCCCTTACCAAACTGCCCAGAACTTTTGGCAATTTAATCGTATAAAATTTCATAATGCCCCTCCTCTTTACATCCCACAAAATTAAGATGAAGTGGAACTTTTCTATTACAACATAAGCTTTTAAGCGGATATAGGATGAAAAGTATATCCGAATCTGCTTTAAGCATGAATTTTAATCTCTGCTTCTTATCACCATTAATATGCCTTCCTCAAATGAAACATTCCCACAATCAGAAATTAGTTCATTGCTGACACATAGTGTAGAGCCTAACTCGAGTCTTGCATCAGCAAGTGGATATTTGAACCCTAATAGTGTTATGCCCGTGATTTCAGACGTTACCGGAAGCAACGATATATACTTTTTATCATCGTCTTTAACGATAGAATAAGATCCAGGTGTCTTCACGGTTAAGGAGTTCTGTCGATCGACTATGTACATTTCTGTGTCGTTGAGAAAAGGGAGGATGCTCTCTTTCTGCAGCAATTGGATATTACCAAGAAAGTGGTCCAACCTTCCACCGGTGGCACCTAGAATATGAATTTCACTCGGCTTTTGCTCCACTGCCCAATTAAAAGCGATTTCTAAATCGGTTTCATCCTTCTCAGGTGGGTAGAGTTTGATTCGCTCCATTTTTTTTTGAATCATGGTCCATTCACCTTCAGAAACGGAATCGAAATCGCCAAAGCCACACTGAGGAATAATGTCATTTTCAAGCAGTGCCCACACACCTCTATCGACCCCAACCCACAAATCAGTCATTTCCCTATAAGCCGATAAATCGGGCCACATTTCCTTCGGGCCTCCAGCCATAATGCTTATTATCATGTCTACCACCCTATTCTTAAAAATTTTACAACCTGATTGCGTAAAAAAAGCCGATCATGATCGTATGGATCATACAATCATGTCGGCTCATTTCCCTTATAAGTTTCCACGAATCCTTTGGATCGCTGCCTCGCGATCTTCTTGATTATAGATGGCCGACCCGGCTACAAGGACCGTAGCTCCTCGTTCTATACAAAGCTTAGCCGTTTCTTCATTTACCCCGCCATCTACTTCAATTTCAAGATTGGGGTTGTACAGATCAGCCATCGCCTTGACTTCAGAGATTTTCGGCAGTACGGAAGCGATGAACTTTTGCCCCCCAAACCCTGGATTGACGGTCATCAATAAAACCATATCTATATCTTCAATGATGGGAGCAATTACGGAAGCTGGAGTAGCCGGATTAAGGACCACCCCCGCTTTTATACCATAGGACTTTATCAATTGAATCGTACGATGTAGGTGGGTGCATGCTTCTACATGAACAGTAATATAATCTGCCCCTGCTTTGGCAAACGCTTCAATGTAGTCATCTGGGCGTTCAATCATCAAATGTACGTCTAGTGGAAGTTTTGTCACCGGTCTAATCGCGTCGACAATCAATGACCCGATTGTGATATTGGGTACAAAATGGCCGTCCATGACGTCTACATGGATATAATCGGCTCCACCTCTCTCGACATCCAAAATTTCTTCTCCCAGTTTTGCAAAGTCAGCTGATAATATGGATGGTGCAATTTTAACCATACTAATACCTCGGCTTTCTATCTCTAATTTCCTCTAAAAACTGCATATAATGTTCATACCGGTAACGTGGAATTTCTCCCGTTTCCACCGCTTCTTTCACAGCGCACTTCGGTTCTTTGTCATGCAGGCAGGCTCTGAACTTGCAATCCTCACCAAGCTTATGCATCTCAGGGAAACAATACGAAAGGCGTTCTGCTTCCATGTCCATGAACTCAAGTGAACTGAATCCCGGCGTATCCGCAACGAGGCCAGTGCCCATATGAATCAATTCCACATGACGTGTAGTATGCTTTCCGCGTCCTAAATGGGAAGAAATGTCGTCTGTCTTAAGAGCCAAACTCGGATTGATGGCATTCAACAGCGAGGATTTCCCCACTCCAGACTGACCGGCAAAGACACTTGTTTTCCCTTCTATAAATGGAACAAGCTGATCGACACCTCCTGCGGTTATAGAAGATGTTTCCAAAACAGCATAGCCTAACTTCTGGTAATCCTTGATATATTGAGTCAATCCCTCCTTTTTATCGGAGGGTACCAAATCCATCTTCGTTACGACAATGATGGGTTCGATTTCATTGTCTTCAATGAGGACCAGGAATCTATCTAGCAAGGCTGGACTGAAATCCGGTTCGACGGCAGAAAAAACAAGAATCGCCTGATCGACATTCGATATGGGTGGACGAACCAATTCATTCTTTCGTGGCTTGACCTCCGTGACCGTCCCGTCCGTTTTATTCTCTGCCTCAAATGCCACATAATCGCCAACAAGGGGCGTCACCTTATTTTTTCGAAAAACTCCTCGGCCTCGGCACTGGTATACTTCTTCTCCATCTAAAACATAATAAAAGCCGCTTAAGGCTTTAATGATTTTTCCTTCGGGCATAGCCACACTCCTAAATTAATTTTTCATTCCGGATAAGTGACGGTTTTCTCTTTGATGACCTGACCGTCGCGCATGACTTTATATCCGGCTTTCTTATCTTTGGATACCAATAACTTCAACTCTTGTTTTTGATTTTCCAAGAGCGCAAAAGTATCGTAGGGCTCGGTCATGCTATTATTGATGTCTTCAATGAAGATCTGGACTTGCTGCGGTTTACCAGGCTCTACCGGATCATATTCGATCGTGAATTCCTCAGTAACCGTCTTAGGTGGGATCTCTTCTTTGCCTTTTGAAAGGACCACGCTTACCGTACTTCCCTTATCGACTTTAGTGGTCGGTTCTGGTGACTGCGAAATAACAAGCCCCTCAGCGACAGATTCTGAATACACTTCTTTTTCCACGGCGATTTTTAAGCCGCTTTCATTGGAGTAATCATTTAGGGCGGTCTCATTGAATCCAGTCAGATTTTTTAAGGTTAATCGATCGGCACCTTTACTGACCTTGAGCTCGAGTTCCGTCTCTGAAGGTATCACCTCAAAGCCTTCCGAAGGATCTTGGTCAATGATCGTACCCGGCTCGCTGTCATCAAATACTTCGGTTACGGGGATATCCTTGAAACCCATCTTATTGAGCATGTCCTCTATATCTTCAAAATTTCTGCCTTCATAATCAGACAACGTAATCGTTTCTTTACCCAAGCTTTGATAGAGAATGATCTTGGCACCTTCTTTTACCGTCTTGCCTTCCTTAGGGTTTGTTTTGATGACGCGACCCTTTTCGACTTCTTCATCATTAATCTCAATCGTATTCCCAACCTCGAATCCTAATCCATTTAAAGTAGAAATGGCATCATCAAGCTCCTTCCCTTTTAAATCAGGGACGGTCACTTCCTTAGTGCCAAGCATAGAAGGGAAAACTGTAATGGATAAGATGGCAACGACTGCTAAAGCCAAAAAGACGGTAACTAAAATAACCGGCCATTTCTTGCGCTTTTTATTTTTTTGTTTTGATTTCGTTTTTTGTTTTTTCTGTTTCTTTTTTGCCTTAGTCACTGTTTCTGGCTCACCAATTGTTTCATCTTCTTCAACTGCGTTTGTATTTTTTTCCGGTCCCCTAATGATAGTCTCATCAATGCTCGGAAGCTGGTCATTCGTGATGATGGGAATGGCTTTTGTTGCATCATGGTCTTCCGGTATAGTAAAAGGCAATTCATTCAAGCGCTCTGGATTAAGCGATGTTCGAATATCATCTTCCATTGTGTCCACGCTTTCGTAACGATAATACGAATCCTTTGCCGTAGCTTTCAAGATGATGTTTTCGACACTTTGCGGTATCTCAGGATTCCAGCGCTTTGGTGACGGTGTCTCTGATTGTAAATGCTTAAGAGCGATAGAGACGGCAGATTCACCGGAAAACGGGAGCCTACCCGTTAAGATTTCAAACATGACGATACCGAGTGAGTATATATCCGATTTCTTATTGGCCATGCCGCCTCTGGCCTGCTCCGGTGACAAGTAATGAACAGAACCTAATACGGCATTCGTCTGAGTTATATTCGTTGCACTTAGCGCCAAGGCGATTCCGAAATCAGTGATTTTGACCGTACCTTCATTATCTATCAAGATATTCTGAGGCTTGATGTCCCTGTGGATGATCCCATTATGATGGGCATGGGAGATGGCAGCCGTAATTTGCTTCATGATATCTAAGGATTTTTCAACAGGAATTGGATAGTATTTTTGTATGTATTGCTTTAATGTAAACCCGTCCACATATTCCATGACGATATAGTAGATATCATTTTCTTCTCCGACATCATAAATACTGACAATATTCGGATGGGCGAGACTCGTTGCTGATTGCGCTTCCCGATTAAAGCGTTTGATGAACTCATCGTCATTATTAAAATCCATCCGCAGGATCTTCAATGCAACATCACGGTCCAAAATCATATCTCTCGCAAGGTAAACATTAGCCATACCGCCGCCACCGACCATTTCGATCAGTTTATAACGGCCGTTGATTCTTCTACCAATCAACATTGAGTTCACCTGCTTTCGCTTTCATCAAAAAATTGAACAAGCACAAGGGTGATATTATCTTCTCCACCATAATTATTAGCCAGTTCTATTAACGATTGTGCCTTTTCTTCAAGTGATTGTCCATTGTTGATCATTTCTTCGAGTTCCGATTCACTTACTTTATTCGTTAGTCCGTCGGAACATAGCAATAGCATATCTTGCTCTTCAAAAATGATTGTCGTGATGTCCATCTCCACTTGTAATTCGGTACCCAAAGCCCTCAATAAAACATTTTTTCGTGGATGATGCTCGGCGTCTTCCTTTGTAATCTGACCTGAACGGACCAACTCATTAACAAGGGAGTGGTCTTCCGTGATTTGCTTGAATCCGCTTTCGTTGCACAAATAACACCGGCTGTCCCCGATGTTAGCAATGGTCGAAAATTTATCTGTACATATCGCTGCAACAATCGTTGTGCCCATGCCCTTGCATTCTATGTTCGCTTCGGCATGTTCAAAAAGCAATTGATTGACAATGAGGATGTGCCTTCTCAACCACTCCTCGGCATCAGTAGCCGTTTCTATATCGGTTGATTCTTCCCATCGTTTTTTTAAAAGGTCAATCGTCATCCCACTCGCTACATCCCCGGCACGGTGGCCGCCCATGCCATCTGCAACGATGGCAAGGCGAACGCCTTCCGGATTCATAAAAATTCCGCCGTTATCTTCATTATGCTGACGGACTTTCCCACGGTCTGTTTTGAATATTGCCCTCATAGGGTCACCTCGTCTCTTCTTTGCGCTCCTTAGCCCGAAGCTGGCCACAGGCTGCGTCAATGTCACTGCCTTGTTCTCTTCGAATTGTTACATTAATACCACGCTTTTTCAACGTTTTTTCAAATTCAAAGATCTTATCCCGAGGTGTACGTACATAGTTGCGCTCCGGTACATAGTTAACCGGAATTAAATTGACATGGCACTTGATACCTTCAATTAAATCGGCCAATTCTTGAGCATGCTCTACCGAATCATTTTCGCCTCCGAATAGACCATATTCAAAGCTGACACGTCGACCGGTTTTTTCCGTGTAATATTTAATGGCTTCAATCAAGTCAGGTAGCTTATAAGCTTTATTGATTGGCATTAATTTACTTCTTAACTCTGTGTTCGGTGCGTGAAGTGATACCGCAAAATTGATTTGCATGCTTTCTTCCGCAAATTTATAGATCTTCGGAATGATCCCGCTAGTTGAAACGGTAATATGACGAGCCCCGATATTCAATCCTTTTTCATGATTGATATTCTTCAGGAAAGACATCATATTATCATAGTTATCGAAAGGTTCGCCGATTCCCATGATTACGACCGAGCTGACACGTTCCTCCACTTCATCAAGTGCTTGTTGTACCTTGACGACCTGGGCAACAATTTCCCCTGATTCAAGATTACGTTTTAATCCACCAAGCGTAGAAGCACAGAATGTACAACCAATCCTACAACCTACCTGAGTCGTAACACAAATGGAATTACCATATTCATGGCGCATCAGTACAGTTTCAATCGAGTAACCATCTTGCAATTCAAATAAGAACTTCATCGTTCCATCATTAGACGTTTGCTGGATCAATGTTTTTAATGTCGTGAAATTGAACTGCGCTTCCAATTTGTCGCGCAATGTCTTAGATAGGTTAGACATACCTTCAAAACTTGAAACACGTTTTTTGTAAAGCCAGTCATAAATTTGATCTGCACGGAAAGCCTTCTCGCCGTTCTCGACCAACCACTCTTTTATTTGGTGAAGCTCCAACGAATAAATCGATGGTTTTGCTGGTGTTGTGTCTTTTCTCACTCTTGATGATTTCGTAATCTCTGCCATTACAGCACCTTCTTTCTAAAACTCGCAATAAAGAAACCGTCACTGCTAAAATATTGCGGGAACACTTGCAAAGTGTGACCTTCGACAAATGGTTGAACGCTCTCAGGCATCCTGTCAGACAATGTTGCATCCATTTCGAATTCAGGATGTTTTTCCAAAAATGCCGCAGCTACGTTGTCATTTTCAGCTTTGTCCACCGTACATGTACTATATACTAACTGACCGCCTTGTTTTAAAAGCGGAGCAGCTGCTTCCAATAATTGTTTCTGTATGTTTGAAAGTTTCATTATATCATTATTTGTTTTAGTATACTTCACATCAGGCTTCCGGCGCATAACGCCTAACCCAGAGCAAGGGGCATCAATTAGAATTCGGTCGAACCCTTCTTTATTGAAGTGTTCCTGTACGTTTCTGCTATCAAGTACAAGCGTTTTAATATTGTTCCTTAATTTTAGTCGCTCAGCCTGTTCTTTAATAAGCTTGACCTTATGCTCATGAAGATCCAGTGCATAAACTTGCCCTGTCGTTAACCCTTCAGCGATATGCATCGACTTGCCTCCCGGGGCTGCACAACAATCAAGGACCGAATCATTGTCATGTGCTCCCAAAGCATGGGCGACTAGCATCGAGCTTTCGTCCTGAATCGATAGATACCCTAATTTATAACTTTCTGAATGAGCGAGGTTTCCCCTATAGCTGATAATGGATTCCGGGACAAATTCACTCGCTTCAACATCGTACCCTTCTTCAGTCAAAATGCTGATCAATTCATTACGGGAAATCTGTTTAAGGTTGACCCGTCCCGTCTGCAAAGGAGCCGTTAAGTTAATTTCGCACATTTCCTTTGTTTTCTCAAAACCATATTGCTCTACCCAACGATTGATCAACCATGCAGGATGACTTACTTCGATTGAAAGGCGCTCACGTTCATCCTTGATATCATCAAAAGAGGCCACACCATTTCTTTGGATGTTTCTAAGTACGCCATTTACCATCGACTGCGTTCCTTTATGGCCTCGTTTTTTCGAAATCTCGACGGCTTCAAAAATAATCGCATGGTCTGGGACTTTATCTAAATAAACCATTTGGTATACGGAAAGCCTAAGAAGGTTTATGACCCAGCTTTGCGTTTTTTTAGGATTTTTTATATATGGCTGCAGATAGTAGTCCAATGTCATCTTCCGTTGAATCGTACCGTAGCTGATTTCCGTCAGTAATCCACTGTCCACTGCAGATAATTGGTGCTTTTTAATCAAATTGTTAAGTAACAGGTTACTATAGGATTGATTTTTCTCTACAGATTCCAAGATGTCGAGAGCAATATCACGTACTCCCTTTTTAGTTTGTGTCATTAGTTTCTCCTAACTTCATTCCTGCTTTAATGAAAGATCCCGCACCAAGCAAATAATCTTTGGCCGGCATTTTTTTCTTGCCTGATGGCTGTAGCTCAGTGATGAGGACCGCTGTTTCATTACCAGTTGCCACGATCATTCCTTCGTCAAGCACTTCTATTATCGTTCCTGGTTCAGCCTGAGCGTTACCTTTCATTTTCTTTGTCTGCCAGATTTTTAGGACAGACCCGTTTAAGAGTGTATAGGCTACAGGCCATGGATTCAAGCCGCGTACATGGTTATAGATGGCTTCTCCCGTTTTCGACCAGTCGATTTTTTCCTCTGAGCGCTTAATGTTAGGGGCAAAAGAGGCTTTTCCTTCGTCTTGTTTAATTGCGGTCAGCTCACCATTCAACAGCTTTGGTAATGTGTCAGCTAATAGATCCGCACCGACTTTGCTTAATTTATCATGTAGTGTACCAACATTATCCTCTTCTTCAATGATTAATTCTGCCTGCGTTAAAATATCCCCGGCATCCAATTTTTCAGCCATATACATGATGGTGATTCCCGTCTTTTCTTTTCCTTGTAAGATCGAGTAATGGATGGGCGCTCCGCCACGTAACTCTGGAAGCAAGGAGGCATGTACATTAATACAACCGAATTTAGGGGCTTCCAATAATTCATTAGGCAAAATCTGTCCGAAGGCCGCGGTCACAACCAAGTCCGGATTTAAACGGATGATTTTTTCCAGTTCTTCTTTTTCACGGATCTTTTCAGGTTGATAAACGGGAATTCCCTGTCTAATTGCTTCGACTTTAACAGGCGGAGGCGTCAACACTCTTTTTCTACCAACTGGACGATCTGGCTGAGTGACGACCGCCATTACTTCATATCCCTCGTCAATGATTCGTTTAAGCACCGGTACTGAAAAGTCCGGTGTTCCCATAAAGATTATTTTTGTCATTTATCTTCAAACCTTTCTAACTCTTCCTCCGTAATATAGCGGGAAACCTTGCTCGTAAATAACACGCCTTGCAAATGATCCATTTCATGTTGGATGGCCCTCGCCAGGAAATCTTCCGCTTCTAATTCGAAAAAGTTCCCTTTCCTATCCTGTGCACGCACTTTGATACGGTATGGACGTGAGACTTCACCATAAACGTCCGGAAAACTCAGGCAGCCTTCAACGCCGGTCTGTTCTCCGTCCGCTTCAAGCACTTCGGGATTGATCAATTCAATTGCACCTGATCCTTCCTCTATTTCAACGACGGCGACCTGCTTTTTTACACCGACTTGAGGGGCTGCAAGACCAACACCATCTGCTTCAACCATCGTTTCATACATATTACTCAACAGCTTTGCCAATTTTTTATCAAAACTTGTTATTTTATCGCATTTTTGTTTTAAAATTTTTTCTGGAAACATGACAATCGGTAAAATAGCCAAAGTGAAAATTACCCTCCTAATATGGAAAACGAAACTTACTATATAAAAACGCAAGCTTGGACAGCTCGCGATATCATAAAAACTACATCATAATCTGCGGATTTAGGTCAATTGAAATCTGCAGATGATTCTGGGCCGTTTCCTTTTGATAGTGCTCCAAAAGGGTGCGCAAATGATGGTAAAGCTCCGGCTCTCGTTTGTATTTTATCAGACATTGATAGCGATATCTATTGTTGATTCGACTAATGGGGGAAGCAACCGGGCCTAATACGATAGAATCCTTGTGCAGGCGGGAACTCAAATAATTAGTAATCTTATCTGTCACACTCACCGTTTTCATCAGGTCCTCATGCGACACCGTAACGAGGACTACATAATAATAAGGAGGATAATGGGCTTGCCTCCGGATATACATCTCCCTCTCGAAAAAAGCATCGTAATCCTGCAAAGCGGAAAGCTCTATGCTGTAATGCTCAGGTGTATAGGTCTGGATCACCACTTCGCCGGGAAGTTTGTGGCGTCCAGCCCTTCCGCTAACTTGGGTCAACAACTGGAATGTCTTTTCCGAAGAACGAAAATCAGGCAGATGCAGCATTGTATCGGCTGAAAGCACGCCAACCAACGTGATATTCGGAAAATCAAGCCCTTTCGCAATCATTTGGGTGCCAAGCAGTATGTCGGCCTTCCCTTCCCCGAATGCATTCAACAGCCGCTCATGCGACCCTTTCCTGCTTGTCGTATCGACATCCATCCGGATTACTTTGGCATCAGGAAGAATCTTTGCGAGCTCTTCTTCCACCTTTTGCGTCCCTGTTCCGAAGAATCGGATGTGGTCGCTCTCGCACTCCGGACAAACGGAAGGCATGCCTTCCTCAAATCCGCAATAATGGCATTTCATTATATCATTAAAGCGATGGTAGGTGAGGGAAATGTCACAATTCGGACAGTTGATAACCAATCCGCAGCTACGGCACATGACGAATGAGGAATGCCCACGTTTATTCAGCATCAAGACCGTCTGCTGTCCCTTTTCAAGTCGATCTTGCAGCTTCGTAAATAGCAGTTCTGAAAACATCGAACGGTTTCCAGACCTTAATTCTTCCCTCATATCCACGATATCGACGGTAGGCATCGCATGTTTATTCATCCGCTGACTGAGGGTCAATAACTGATAGACGTTTTTATTGGCACGGGCAAAAGATTCAAGGGTTGGGGTGGCGCTTCCGAGGATGACCGGACAATGATAGGATCTTGCACGTTCGATTGCAACATCCCTTGCATGATAGCGTGGATTTTCTTCTTGCTTATAACTCGCCTCATGCTCCTCGTCAATAATGACGATTCCCAAGTTCTCAAAAGGAGCAAACACGGCGGATCGTGCACCTACCACCACCTTAACTTCTTTCCGGTGAATTTTTCGCCATTCATCATATTTTTCTCCGACGGACAAGCCACTATGCATGACCGCAACCTGCTCGCCAAAACGTTCCTTAAACCGCTTCACCGTTTGGGGCGTCAAGGAAATTTCGGGAACCAGCATGATGGCTTCCTTTCCTTTTTCCATAACCGAAGCGATGGCCTGCAAATAAACTTCGGTCTTTCCACTCCCCGTCACACCATAAAGAAGGAAAACGTCATGTTCATCATGTTTTATTTTCTCCTGAATAGGCTTCAAGGCTACAGCCTGTTCATGCGATAACGTAAAAGGATTGGATTTTTCAAAAATACGGTTTTCATAGGGGTCACGATACACTTCCTGATCAAGCTCCATTACCGCTCCCTTTGAAACAAGAGACTTAACCGTTCCGCTTGAAGTGTTAACCAATTCCAGGAGCTCCTTCAGCGGAACTGGATCTGGATGTTCAATGAAATATTGAATCAGTTCCTGCTGTTTTCTTGCATTCCCAGACAGATTTGAAGCCATTTCTGTCAATTCCATTGAAGATAATACCGGTTTTATGACCCGCACGGTCTTTTTATTGAGGCGGTTTTTCACAAAATACACTAACTCCAAATTCCCTTTTTGCAACTCTTTTTGAAATAGGGAAGCATGCTCCCCTTCTATCACATCTTTCCATGATAGTGAGTCATGCTTACCGAAAAGAGCTTGTATCATTGTAGCGAGCTGGGCCTTTTTCCCGTCTACGATATTGATGACTTTTTCATATTTCGCTTTCATGGCTGCCGGAAGCATCGCTTGCAAGGCTGAAATTTTGAAACACATGGCCTCTTTCGTCAACCAGTCACCAAGCTTAAGCAACTCATCATTCAAAACTGGCTCAAGATCCATCGGTTCTTTAATATGGCGGAGTTTAGCAAATTCACTTTTTTCTTTCAAACCCGTTACGAATCCCTGTACCATTCTTGGACCAAATGGAACAATGACGCGCATTCCAGGTTTAATTACCTCGATCCATTTCTTTGGAATGCGATAGTCGAACTCCCGATCCGTTTGTTTGGCAGGTACATCCACTATGACGGATGCAATATCCATAATACATCAATCCTTTTGCATGCAAGATACTTCCGCCAAAATGCTTTTGGCAATATCCGCTTTACTCATTTTTGGAAGTTCGATAGTACGTCCATCCTTATTGAAAATCGTGACAATATTTGTATCGGTGCCAAAACCGGCCCCCGAAACCGTAACATTGTTGGCCACGATCATATCCGCATTCTTTTTCGCTAATTTCCCTTTTGCATATTCTTCGACATTATTCGTTTCCGCTGCAAACCCAACCAGGAGCTGATGGGTCTTATTCTTACCCAATTCCATCAGTATGTCCTTTGTCCGTTCAAATTCAATCACATTTTCTCCAGGTTGCTTTTTCATTTTCTGTTCATGATAAAATTTAGGTTTATAGTCGGCAACTGCAGCAGTCATGATCACTACATCACTGGATTCAAATTGTTCGAAAACCGCTTCGTACATATCTGCTGCTGACTCCACTGGAATGACATTTGCCTTTGAAGGGGGGGTTAGGCTCACAGGTCCGGTGACCAACGTCACCTCGGCCCCTTGCTCAACTGCCTGCTCAGCAATGGCATATCCCATCTTCCCGCTGGAATGGTTCGTCACGAAGCGAACCGGATCGATGGCTTCTCGAGTAGGCCCTGCCGTAATCAAAAACTTCTTTCCCTTAAGTGGCTTAAGGCCGAATTCGCCAAAATAATCTTGAAGATGTTCAACGATCGTTTCCGGTTCCTCCAGTCGTCCCTTCCCTACATAGCCGCAAGCCAAATATCCTTCACCTGGCTCGATGAATTGATATCCAAAGGTCCGAAGCATCTCCATATTCCTTTGCACAGCTGGATGAGCATACATATGGACATTCATGGCCGGAGCGACCCATACAGGGGCTTCCGTAGCAAGCAGTGTGGTCGTAATCATATCATCGGCGATCCCATTGGCGACCTTGCCAATGACATTCGCTGTAGCGGGGGCTACCAGGACGATATCCGCCCAATCTGCAAGGTCGATGTGCGCAATGACCGAGGAGTCCTTCTCATCAAATGTATCGGTATACACATCATGTCTAGAAAGTGCCTGAAAGGTAAGTGGTGTCACGAATTGACGAGCTGAGGCGCTCATGATCACCTTAACGTGAGCACCTGCCTGTGTCAGTTTACTGGTCAGGGCTGCAGCCTTATATACAGCTATTCCGCCAGTGACACAAAGTAGAACCTTTTTATCGATAAGCATGCGAATTTCCCCTAACTATACAATCTATTTTTAACTAATTATGAAGGTTTACAGTTGGAATTTCATTCAATATGCGCAAGAACTGAGAAAAAATGTGTCATATCAGTGCTTGACTGATTAGAAAATGTTTGCTTTTATGTGGCAAAAAGTCAAAACAAACAGGCCTGACACCTTGGCCGCAGGAAGGAAGCAAGTTCCAAAAGTAACGCATCCTGTTTGCTGTTAGGGTGTCAGGCCCGATAGGTCAAGCATATGTGTTCGATTATTTCACTTCAGATGAATGATCATACGATAATTTACCGGAATAGATTTCTTCTAGGGCACGGCCGACTGATTTGTGGGAAACTGGTTTTGCGATCATGCAGTTATCTTTAATTTGCATTTCTCTGGCACGCTTAGCTGCCACTGATACAAGTGAATATTTTGAATCGATTTTAAGTAATAGGGAATCAATAGATGGGTATAACATAGTTTATTCCGCCTCCAACATTTTTTTATAAAGAACAGCAACTCTTTCCCGACGGCAATGCTCGGCAATTACAATTGCATTAATTCTATCACAAGCCGCATCCACATGGTCATTTTCAACGACATAATCATATAGATCCATAAGTTCTATTTCCTCTTTAGCCACTTTCATTCGTCCTTTGATTGCTTCCTCCGTCTCGGTACCACGAGTTACGATTCGGCTTTCAAGCTCGGACAAGCTTGGTGGTGCAAGGAAAATGAATAATCCTTCGGGAAACTTCTCTCGAACCTGCTTAGCTCCTTGTACTTCAATTTCAAGGAAAACATCTTTTCCGGAATCTATCGTTTCCCGGACATAATCAACGGGCGTTCCATAATAATTTCCGACGAACTCCGCATATTCAAGGAGCTTTCCTTCTTCAATCAACGCTTCGAATTCCTCACGCTTTTTAAAGAAATAGTCTACGCCATCCACTTCGCCTTGCCGTGGAAGTCGTGTCGTCATCGAAATGGAATACTCGAATGACGTACCCGGCTGAGAAAAGATCGCCTTTCTTACGGTACCCTTACCAACTCCTGATGGGCCGGACAAAACAATTAATAAACCTTTTTCTCTCATAATCTTTCAGTTACCCCTCTTCTACGCTGTCATCTCGATCTTGAAGCCTTGCTGCAACCGTTTCAGGTTGAACGGCTGATAAGATGACATGATCGCTGTCTGTTATAATGACGGCCCTTGTTCTTCTGCCGTATGTAGCATCTATTAACGATCCGCGATCACGGGCATCCTGGATAATCCTTTTAATTGGAGCAGATTCAGGACTTACAATGGATACGATCCGGTTTGCGGAAACGATATTACCAAAACCAATATTAATGAGCTTAATTGACATTTTTGTCCCCCATTCATATTCTATTGTCACCTTGACAGGGTAATCATAAACCGACTATTCGATATTTTGAACCTGTTCCTTTAATTTTTCAAGTAGGCTTTTCATTTCAACCACTTCTTTCGTAATGGATGAATCATTGGCCTTTGAACCGATGGTATTAACTTCCCTGTTCATCTCTTGAACGAGGAAGTCTAATTTCCTTCCAATGGGTTCGCTATTTACAAGTGTACCTGAAAATTGTTGTAAATGGCTCTCGAGTCTAGTCAACTCTTCATTTATATCACATTTATCAGCAAAGATGGCCGCTTCCGTTACAATACGGCTTTCTTCAATCAATCCTTCAGTCAACTCGGAAAGCTTTGCGGCCAAACGGGTCTTATATTGTCCTACTACAGAAGGTGCATAATTCTTAACCTCTTCTATAATTTCAGCAAGCTTCTTCAACTGATTTTGCAGATCTCGGGCAAGTTCCCGACCTTCCTGAACACGCATGTGCTTCAAGTTTTCCAGGGCACCCTTTAAGGATTCCAACAGCAACGATTCCAAATCGACAGGAACGGTCGGTACTTCTTCCGTCAAGAAAATCGATTCAAGTTGGAGCATGTCTTGCAGCGTAATGGAACTTTCCAGGTTATATTTCCCCTTCACGTCATCCATCAATCTTACATATTGATCGGCAAGATCCCAATCAATTTTGACATTCTTGGAGACCAAGCTTTCCCCTTCAACCGTGATGAAGATTTCCACTCGTCCCCTTCTTATGTATTCGTTCGCTATTTTCTTCACTTTTTCTTCCAGAACCAACAGTTGGCGCGGCATACGAATCGTATATTCGCAGAAACGATGGTTCACCGTCTTGATTTCGGCAAAGACCTTGACCTGTTCGTTTTGTGCTTCTCCTCTTCCATAGCCCGTCATACTGGTAACCATGTCCCCACTTCCAATCAAACATAATGTGTAACTTGGCATGTTCATTCAATCTATATCAGCGCTTGCACGTATGCATCTGTTTATAAATAAAAGGTTCTAAAAATAAAAAGGTAATAGAGAAAGACTCTATCACCTAAAAGATTATATCATATTTTATTTTGCTTTTCTTGCTAAAAAGGTTCCCGCTAGTAAAAAAGTTGGGATGGAGGACATTCCTACCACCAATAGCCAATCCCTGCCTGAAATCGGGACGGTGTGAAAGATTTCCTGTAACGGCTGCACATACATTACAGCAAGCATCAACAGCAATGATGACAACACAGCCCCCACTAAATATAGATTACCAAACGGATTTCTCGAAAAGATAGATTTTTCACTCCGACAGTCAAAAACATGGATTAACTGAGCAAGAACGAGTGTCGCAAATGCGATAGTCTGTGCATAAGGAAGATTATCCGGATTCGCTCGGTATACCACGTAAAAGGCAATCAGCGTCGATATCCCGATTAAAAATCCACGCGAAACGATTTTCCAGCCAAGACCCCTTCCAAATACACCTTCATTCGCACTTCTAGGATTCCTCTTCATCACATCTTCTTCAGGAGCATCAAGCCCTAAAGCCATTGCAGGGAGTCCGTCCGTAACCAAGTTGACAAAAAGGATTTGAATGGGAATCAACGGTAATGGCAAGGCACACAGCATCGCAAAAAACATGACTAAAATCTCCCCAACATTGGATGCCAACAAATATCGGATAAACTTTCTGATGTTCTCATAGATGTTCCGTCCTTCTTTAATTGCCGATTTGATCGTGGCAAAATTGTCATCGACCAAAATTAAGGAGGAGGCCTCCTTGGCAACGTCCGTACCAGTGATGCCCATCGATATGCCGATGTCGGCTGATTTGATAGCTGGAGCATCATTGACACCATCCCCGGTCATCGCAACGACGTGTCCTTTATTTTGTAATGCTTTAACAATTTTCAACTTATGCTCCGGCGAAACACGGGCGAATACTGACACCCTTTCGACGATTTCTTCCAGATCATTCACTTCCATCTCCGATAATTGACGACCTTCGAGTACGAGATCTTTCCCTCTTAATATACCTAAATCTTTTGCGATTGCCTTGGCTGTTGTAACATGATCACCCGTAATCATGACCGTCTTGATGCCCGCATCTCGACATTCCTTTACTGCTTGTTTCACTTCAGGACGTGGAGGATCGATCATGCCCTGAAGCCCCATGAAGGTCAAATTCCGTTCTGCCTCCGTTTCATGAAGTAAAATCGTTCCCTTTGAAAGTGGTTTGTAGCCCACGGCAATCATTCGAAGCGCACTTGATGCAAGTTCATTCATTTTCAGTTGTACCCGTTCGTTATTTTCCCGATTTAGCTGGTCCGTTCTACCATCTACCAAAATCGTATCACACTGAGCAATCAATACATCCGGTGCACCTTTTACCACGACAAAATGATTTTCTTTATCATCCTTGACTACAACGCTCATCATTTTCCTTTCAGAATCGAATGGAAATTCCTTCACGATTGTGAACTGATTTGACAAATGCTCTCTTGTCAATCCCGCCTTCATCGCCGCAATTACCATCGCCCCTTCAGTCGGATCTCCGTCAAGGACATATTCATTTCCTCTCTCGTTTACTTCAGCTTTGTTGCAAAGAAGCCCAAATGTCATCATTTGAAGGAGAGCTTTCTCATTTTTTGGAGCAACCGAAACGCCTCCTGAAGAAAACTCCCCTATAGGATGATACCCTGTTCCACTTACATCCCAGGTTCTTCCACCACTCCAGATTTTCGTAACCGTCATTTTATTCTGGGTAAGCGTCCCAGTTTTATCGGAACAGATCACGGTGGCACAACCAAGCGTTTCAACCGCAGGCAGCTTCCTGACAATCGCTTTCTGTTTGATCATCCTTTGAACGCCCAAAGACAGGGCTACAGTCACAATGGCAGGTAGACCTTCCGGAATCGCCGCAACCGCCAAGGAAACACCCGCTAAAAACATGGTATAAAGATCATGACCTTGCAGAACACCCGTCAATACGACAACGCCCGTTAAGATCAAGGCTGTAATGATCAGGATTTTTCCCAGTTGTTCCAATCTCCGCTGCAGTGGCGTTTCCTTCGTTTCCGCTGTCTGAAGAAGGTCGGCTATCTTCCCCATTGCCGTGTTCATGCCAGTAGCAATAACAATTCCGACACCATTCCCCCTCGTGACCATCGTTCCCATGAAAGCCATATTTTCCTGATCTCCGATACCCTCTGCCTCTCCCATCAATGGATCGGAGCATTTAACAGCAGGAATGGACTCACCTGTTAGGGCAGATTCTTCAATTTCAAGACTGGAATGGCCGACAATCCGTAAATCTGCTCCTATCCGGTCCCCGCTTGCAAATTTCAAGATATCTCCGACCACCACTTCCCTTGAAGGGATCTTAAGCCATTGCCCGCCCCTTAGCACCTGAACCTGTGGGGCTGTCATTTCCTTTAGAGCATCCAGTGATTTTTCAGCTTTCCGTTCTTGAAAGAAACCAAGTACTCCATTTAAAAAAACAATGGCAATGATGGCAATCGCATCGATGTATTCCCCCAAGATGCCGGAAATCAAGGTTGCTGCAAGCAAGACAATGACCATGAAATCTTTAAACTGCGCGAAAAATAAAAGGATGGCAGATTGCTTTTCCGCCGCTTTCAGTTCATTGAATCCTTGTTTGTTCAGCCTGTCCTGTACTACCTTTTCATTTAAACCATCATTTACGTTCGTTTGAAGCGCCGTCTCCATTTCTTGCTTATTCATTTCCTTGAACTCCATCGAGTATCACACATCCCTTTGAATAGAATGAAATAGGCCCCTGTATACATGCTCAAAACAGGCGCTTAGCTCTGCTCATCCACATCCGCCTGCATACTAAACTACATAAAACAACCTGCTCTTCTTCCATGATTATTCAGACTCGTCCAAAAAAATGCTATAATTAATGTGAAATTGCATAAACAGACTATCAATCCTGCTGATGGATGAAGGAGATATCCAAAGTAGGTTCATGCAAATGCTTTTTCTAGTCTTTAAGGGCATCATCTTTAATCGGCTCATTAAATTGAAAAAGCACTATAGAAAATCTTATGTAAAGGAAGTAAAAGAATGTCATTCGATGGATTATTCACGAAAGCGATAACGGAAGAAATCGCTTCTTTATTAAAAGGCGGACGCATCAATAAAGTGCATCAGCCCTATAAAAACGAAATCATACTGGTCGTTCGCGCCGGAGGTAAAAATCAGAAACTACTTCTTTCCGCTCACCCTAGCTATTCTAGGGTACAGCTATCGGAGGAAAGCTATGAAAATCCGAAAGAGGCACCGATGTTCTGCATGTTGCTTAGAAAACATCTGGAAGGCTACACAATCGAGGATGTCTATCAACATGAGCTAGACCGGATGATCATCCTTGAAGTGAAAGGCAGAAATGAGCTGGGCGATGTCTCTCAGAAACAGCTGATCATCGAAATCATGGGTCGTCATAGCAACATCATCTTGGTTGATAAAGAACGGAATATGATTTTGGATAGCATCAAACATGTCTCACACGCAGTGAACAGCCACCGGGCAATTTTACCCGGCCAGGAATACATTCTGCCACCTGAGCAGGAAAAGCAAAATCCCTTTGACGCAACTGGTGATGATATTAAGAAATCTCTAGACTTTAACGCCGGAAAGCTTGACCGTCAGCTCGTTTCCCATTTCTCAGGGGTTTCGCCTTTAGCCGCTAAAGAAGCCGTTTACCGTGCCGGATTGGCTAACAGTTCGACACTCCCACCTGCTTTTTCAGATCTCATCAAAGAGATTGCGAATCAGGAATATGTCCCGACCATTAAACAAGATGGCAGTAAAGAAGTTTTTTATATGCTTTCCCTGAAGCACCTGACCGGAAAAGAAAAGACGTTTGCATCCTTGAGCGAGATGCTTGACCGATTTTACTTCGGTAAAGCCGAACGGGATCGCGTCAAGCAAAAAGGGCAGGATATAGAACGTTTCATAACGAATGAAATCGAAAAAAACGCAAAAAAAATCGGTAAACTTGAACGGACATTAAAGGAAACGGAACGCGGGGAACAATACCAATTGTTTGGTGAATTGCTGACAGCTAACCTATACCAAATGAAAAAAGGCATGAAAGAGATCGAAGTTGTAAATTATTACAATGAAGATCAAGGAACGGTCGTCATTCCGCTTAATCCATTAAAAAACCCGTCTGATAATGCACAAAAATACTTCTCAAAGTATCAAAAGTCCAAAAATGCAGTCGTGGTCGTCCAAGAGCAAATCGAAAAGGCCCAACTGGAATTGGCTTACTTTGAAGCCTTGCATCAGCAACTGCAGTCTGCCTCACCGAAAGATATCGAGGAGATACGCGAAGAACTACAAGAAGAAGGATACATCCGTCAGAAAAAGAAAAAGGGCATGAAAAAACCTGCCAACGCTAAACCGCAGCTTGAAACCTATTACAGTACTGATGGGGACCTCATATTCGTCGGGAAAAACAATAAGCAAAATGACTACTTAACGAATAAATTTGCCCGCCGCGATGAAATTTGGCTTCATACGAAGGATATTCCTGGCTCACATGTCGTGATCCGGAATGAATCGCCAAGTGAAAAAACCATAAAAGAAGCGGCCGTTCTAGCTGCATTCTTCAGTAAAGCCAAGCAATCAAGTTCTGTGCCTGTCGATTTCACACAAGTTCGCCACGTGAAGAAGCCGAATGGATCGAAACCAGGTTTTGTCATTTATGAACAGCAGCAAACCGTTTATATCACCCCGGACGCCGATACGGTCATTGCTTTAAAGGATGAAACCGTAAAGGGTTCATGATTGAATTTAAAAAGGGGCTGTCTCATAAGTCCTTTCGAGTAAAATAACGCAAAATTGAAGAGGCGGAAATGTTGTTAAATCAACATTTCTGCCTCTCTTTATTTATTCAATTTAGGCTTAACTACCCTTTTTAGGAACAGCCCCCTTTTTTTATAATAAACCCTTAAATCCCAACTGAACGTATCCATCATTTCCAAATCCTTCGATTCATCTTGTGGATTATAGGAACTACAATCAAACAACCTACCATGATACCGAATATGATTATACTGACGCCTCGTATTATAGAAAAGAAACCTTCCTCTTCATATTTCCCTTCCCTTACAGCCTGTAGGTAGGTACCTTCTCCAGATTGGACGGCAATCGATTCATCCGTACTCACTCCTTTTATAGAGTAGTATTTTGTCCCTTTCTCGTAAGTGTTAGAAAAATTACCCGAATACGTCCCTTCTACATCAGAGTAAGAAGTCACTTCCCCTATTTCTTTACCTGTATTGTCAATTTCATTTTCCTTTATCACGTAGATGTATCCATCCCATACCACAAATGAATGTGCCCATTTGGCCAATGATTGATCAGGATAAATGAGGAGTATCTGAACGAGTATCACAAATGTGAATACATGCTTACTTTTCAAAATGTTTTCTACTCCTTTTTAAGAATCTGTTACTTACTCATTCTCTATTAGCAAGGTTTATCCTTTAAAAAAAGTAAATCAAAGCCCATACTCCGTAGAGAATACAGGGATTTGTACTCTCAAATGCTTTACAAGATACTCAGCTCATGTCGAAATCCATGCGGAATCTTCTGGATTTTCACGCCACTTTTTTAACTTTTCCAGTTCTACCCCGGTAATATAGCCTTTATCGTTCGCCACCTTTATCAATGTTGAATAATCACTTAAGGAAAAGTTCGTGATGCCTTCTTCGGCTAATTTTTCTTTTCCCTTTTCTAATTCGTATGTAAAGATCGAAACCACCCCAAGGACCTCGCATCCTGCTTTTCTAAGAGCGTCGACAGCTGTTATGACGCTCCCGCCTGTTGATATTAAATCCTCAACCACTACCACTTTTTGACCAGGCAATGCACGACCCTCGATTTGATTGCCCTTACCATGTCCCTTTGCTTTCGAACGGACATAACACATCGGCGCCTCCAATTTATCACTCACCCAGGCGGCATGAGGAATTCCAGCTGTTGCGGTGCCAGCGATTAGCTCAGCATCCGGGAAGTTCTGTTTGATCAATCCTTTCAAGCCATCGGCGATTTCATTCCGAACCGCTGGATAGGAAAGGGTCAAACGATTATCGCAATAAATGGGGGATTTGATTCCAGATGCCCACATGAATGGATCATTAGGCTGAAGGTACACCGCTTTGATTTCTAAAAGTCGTTCTGCAATTATTTGGTTTAACATCGAATTCCCCCCCAAGTTGCTTTCATATCTACATATGCTTGTAATGGATCTTTTGCTGATGTGATCGCTCTTCCTACAACGATTGCGTCGGCTCCCATGGCCCTTGCCTGCTCAGGAGTGGCTATTCTGTGTTGATCATGTGTTGGCCCACCTGCATTACGGATGCCTGGCGTGACCGTCATAAATTGGTCGCTGATGTGTTCATGGATTCTTCTTACTTCATGCGTCGAGCAGACAACGCCGTCAAGGCCGGCGTCGTGTGTAAGCTTTGCATAGTGTATTACTGAATCCTCAAGCGTTCCGGTGATGTTTTGTTCCAGATTCATCTGTTCCTGCGAGGTACTTGTCAGTTGTGTCACCCCAATAGCTATCGGGCGGTTTTTCCCGGCAGCTGTACCACTTTCCAGCCCTTCAAGCGCAGCTTCCATCATTCTGTGACCGCCAGCCGCATGGACATTGACCATATCCACTTCTAATTGTGCAAGCCCCCTCATTGCCATTTTGACCGTATTAGGAATATCATGAAGTTTTAAATCTAGAAATATATCATGACCTTGTTCTTTCACATACGAAATGATGGTCGGCCCATTCTGATAAAAAAGCTCCATCCCGATTTTAACTGCCAGTTTCTCAGTTTGAAATGGTTGTAAAAATCGCTTTGTTTCAATCAGATCAGGAAAATCAAGCGCGATGATTAAGGATTGCTTCATTTTTATTCCAGCTCCTTCCGGTACATTGTGATATATGGTCAAATCCCAACTCATCCAATAATCTTGGCAAATCTTCAATGATCGTCGGGCAAATAAACGGATCTATGAAATTTGCAGTTCCCACCGCAACTGCGCTTGCACCTGCATAGAAAAATTCAATGACATCCTCTGCACAATTGATGCCACCCATACCGATGATAGGAATCGAAACTTGCTGGCTCACTTCATAAATCAGCCTAAGTGCGACTGGTTTAATGGCAGGACCGGATAATCCACCCGTCTTATTTGAAAGGATCGGCTGACCCGTTTTTAGATCCAAGCGCATGCCGATTAACGTATTTATCATCGTCAGTCCATCGGCACCGCCTTCTTCAACCGCCCTAGCCATGGCCACTATATCACTGACATTCGGAGAAAGTTTAACATAAACCGGGACCGAGGAAACTTCCTTGACTGCCTTGGTTACTTCCTTTGCAACTTCAGGAATCGTCCCAAAAGCGATGCCTCCTTCTTTCACATTCGGGCAGGAGATATTCAATTCAAGTGCCGCCACATTCCCCGACTTGCTTATGTCCCGGGCAACTTTCACATAATCGGCTATATGGGATCCAGCAATGTTTGCGATGATCGGCACATCATATTTATTGAGCCAGGCCAATTCTTCATGGATGACTTTATCCAGACCTGGGTTTTGCAACCCGATTGCATTCAACATGCCAGAAGAAGTTTCGGCGACACGAGGTGTCGGATTGCCAAAACGGGGTTCGGGTGTTGTCGCTTTAATCATGATGGCTCCCAATATATCCAAATCAAAGAACTGGCTATATTCACGCCCGAATCCAAAACAGCCTGAAGCTGGCATGACCGGATTCTTCAAATGTAAACCAGGTAGTTCTACCGATAATTTGCTCATAGTACCACCTCTCCTGAACGAAATACGGGTCCGTCACTGCAAACCTTCTTATAACTGAAGCCTTCCGGATCATCCGCTGTGTGACATACGCAGGCAAAACAAGCACCAATCCCGCAGCCCATTCTTTCCTCAAGCGACAGATAAAGCTTTTTGTCGCGATACCCCGCTTCCAACGCCTTCAACATCGGCGTCGGTCCGCAGGAGAAAATCGTTTCAAATTCCGTTCCTATCTTTTCGAGTACGGTCGTCACGAATCCTTTTGTCCCATATGTTCCATCCGCTGTCGCAATATATGTATCTCCTAATTCTCTAAACTCTTCTTCATAAAAAACGGCAGCCTTCGTTTGGAAACCAAGTACATGTATGACCCTGACTCCTCTGGCAACCAGCATTTTTGAGAGCTGGAACAGGGGAGGGACACCTATCCCCCCACCGACCAACAATGCAGTCTCTCCAGCTTTCGCTTCATCAACCGGAAAGCCGTTGCCAAGTGGACCGAGAATATCCACCCCTTCCATCTGCTTCCGCTGGGACAATAATGTTGTTCCCTTCCCTTCAGCCCTGTAAATCATCGTGAATTCCTTTTTGCTTTTATTGTAAGAAGAAATCGAAATCGGGCGTCTTAGCAGTGGCTCGGTACCTTCCGTCGGTTTAATTTGGACAAATTGGCCCGGCTGCTTCATTTCAGAAACTAACTCACCTTGTAGGGTCAGTTCAAAGATAGATGGAGCCAGTTCTTTATGTGTCAACACCTTCATTGTTTCCTTCTTGATCATGTATAGCTCACCTCACGACTTTTTTTCGTCTTTCCCATGGCTTCCGTCGAGAATGTCATGGATTCGATCACTCTTAAAATGGCTTCTGCCGTATCCAATGATGTCAGGCAGGTAACTCCATTTTCAACCGATTCACGTCTGATCCTGAACCCATCCCTTTCCGGTTGCTTCCCTTTTGTCAATGTATTGATGACGAACTGGGCTTCGCCGTGACGGATGACATCCAGCAGGTTCCTGCCTTCTTCACCAATTTTTCCTACGACACCCGTTGGAATGCCTGATTCCTCCAGCATGACGGCCGTTCCGCTTGTAGCGATTAGCTTGAAGCCGATGTTATGAAAGCGTCTAGCTAATTGAAGTGCTTCCCGCTTATCTTTATCCGATATGGTTAACAAGACCGTTCCGTGACTTTGTATGGTGAAGCCACAAGCGACAAGTCCTTTGTACAGAGCCTTTTCAAGCGTGCTATCTTTCCCCATGACTTCGCCCGTCGACTTCATTTCTGGCCCGAGTGAAATGTCCACTCCTCTTAGTTTAGCAAATGAGAAGACAGGCACTTTTACATAAACCCCGCTTTGTTCGGGAACCATTCCGGATTGATACCCTTGACTTTCAAGCGATTGGCCTAGAATCACTTTAGTGGCCAAATTCGCCATCGGTACGTTCGTAATTTTGCTTAAGAACGGAACTGTACGGCTTGAACGTGGATTCACTTCGATGACATACACTTCATCATTACTGATGACATATTGGATATTTAACAGACCGATAATATTCAATCCCTTTGCCAATCTGGTCGTGTAATCGATGATCACTTCTTTTTGCTTTACCGTTAGGCTTTGAGCCGGATAGACGGCAATCGAATCGCCCGAGTGAACGCCTGCCCGTTCGATGTGTTCCATGATTCCTGGTATGACGACATGCCTTCCATCCGAAATACCATCAACCTCCACTTCCTTACCCGTTAGATACCGATCAATCAATACCGGATGTTCCGGATTGATTTTCACCGCATTTTTCATGTAATGAAGCAACTCTTCCTGTTTGTAGACAATTTCCATCGCCCTTCCCCCAAGTACATAGGAAGGCCTTACTAAAACGGGGTACCCAATATCTTCAGCAATGATGATCGCTTCTTCAACGGACGTGGCCGTTTTCCCTTTCGGTTGGGGAATGCCCATTTCTTGGAGGGCATGCTCGAACTTATTTCGATTCTCTGCACGATCTAGGTCTTCAAGGGAAGTACCGAGAATTTTCACGCCTCGTTCGACCAGTCCGTCTGCAAGATTGATCGCTGTCTGTCCACCAAATTGTACGATGACCCCTTCCGGCTTCTCCAGGTCGATGACATGCATCACATCTTCAAGTGTCAATGGCTCGAAGTAAAGCTTATCGGAAATACTGAAATCTGTTGATACCGTTTCAGGATTATTATTGATGATGATTGCTTCATAGCCCGCTTCTTTAATGGCCCACACGGAATGTACGGTCGCATAGTCGAATTCTACACCTTGACCAATTCGGATCGGACCAGATCCCAGCACGATGACGCTCTTTTTATCCGTAACCACCGATTCGTTTTCCTCTTCATACGTTCCATAAAAATACGGTGTTTCCGATTCGAATTCTGCGGCACACGTATCAACCATTTTATAGACTGGTATGATTCCATGCTGTTTTCGATATTCATATACATTGATCTCAGCGACTTCCCAGATTTCCGAAATGGTTTTGTCGGAAAAGCCAAGCTCTTTAGCCTTCTGCAGGACTTCCATGTCATAAATATGAGTACGTAGCTCTTTTTCAAAGTCGATGATTTTCTTCAGTTTATGAAGGAAGAATAAATCGATTTGGCTCCATTCGTGAATGGTTTCAATCGTTTTTCCTCTTCTTAATGCCTCACCGATATAGAATAACCGTTCATCTCCCGCTTTCCGGATTCTTTTTTCAATTAATTCATCATTGAAATTCTCACTCAACTCGAGGTGATATAGTCCAGCTTCAAGGGAACGAACAGCTTTAAGTATCGATTCCTCGAATGTTCGGCCAATCGCCATGACTTCTCCGGTTGCCTTCATTTGCGTGCCGAGTCTACGGTTGGCACTTTCAAATTTATCGAACGGCCAACGAGGAATTTTCGTGACGACATAATCTAGCGCCGGTTCGAAGCTGGCATACGTTTTGCCTGTAACCGGGTTCATCATTTCATCTAGCGTCAAACCGACTGCAATCTTAGCTGCAAGTTTGGCAATCGGATAGCCTGTCGCTTTCGATGCGAGTGCCGAAGAGCGGCTTACCCGTGGATTGACTTCAATGACATAGTATTGGTAGCTATTTGGATCAAGGGCCAGCTGAACATTACAACCACCCTCGATTTTCAAGGCACGAATGATTTTCAATGAAGTGTTCCTAAGCATTTGGTACTCTCGGTCACTTAGCGTTTGACTTGGTGCCGCAACAATCGAATCACCTGTATGTACACCGACTGGATCGAAGTTCTCCATATTACATACGACTATCGCATTATCATTGGAGTCTCGCATCACTTCATATTCCACTTCTTTAAAACCGGCAATGCTCTTCTCAAGCAGGCATTGGTGGACAGGACTGCTTTTCAAGCCGC
Organism: Peribacillus sp. NPDC097295; assembly: GCF_044761665.1. NCBI lineage: Bacteria > Bacillati > Bacillota > Bacilli > Caryophanales > Bacillaceae > Peribacillus > Peribacillus sp. NPDC097295. Next base: position 19,663 of record NZ_JBIWCW010000008.1, on the reverse strand, counting down.
CTTCAACAATCTCGATCAACTGCTCTTCGTCTTCACAAATCCCGCCTCCTGTTCCACCCAATGTGAATGCTGGACGAACGATGACTGGATAGCCGACTCGCTCCACGAACGCATAGGCCTCATCTAAATTATGTATAATGTCGCTATCTGGAACCGGCTCATCTAGTTCATTCATTAACGTGCGGAACAAATCCCTGTCTTCCGCTTGTTGGATGGCAGAAAGTTTCGTACCCAGAATCTGGACGTTACATTCTTCCAATATTCCCGCATTGGCCAATTCTACGGCCATATTCAATCCTGTCTGTCCGCCCAAAGTCGGAAGCAAGGCATCTGGACGCTCCTTGCGGATAATTTTACTGACAAATTCCAGGGTGATCGGTTCGATATAAACCGCATCAGCCATTTCACTGTCGGTCATGATCGTCGCGGGGTTTGAGTTAATCAGTATTACCCGGTAGCCCTCTTCTTTTAATGCGATGCATGCTTGAGTTCCTGCGTAATCAAACTCAGCGGCTTGGCCGATTACGATTGGACCAGAACCAATAACTAAGATGCTTTTTATATCCGTGCGTTTTGGCATGTTTCTTCCCCCTTTGTAGTGGCAACTTCAACGTTCCGTAAAAATTCATCGAAAAGATAATTGGCATCTTCCGGTCCTGGTGACGCCTCCGGATGGTACTGAACCGTAAAGGCCGGGTAATGTTTATGGCGTAAACCTTCGATGGTATCATCATTCAAGGCAGTATGTGTAACGGTAAGATCGGTATTTTCGATTGAATCCGCTTCGACTGTGTAGCCATGATTTTGGGAAGTAATGGACACCTTTCCCGTACGAAGATCCTTTACTGGATGGTTGGATCCGCGATGACCGAATTTTAGTTTGTCTGTATCTGCCCCGTTTGCAAGTGCGAACAGCTGATGGCCCAGGCATATTCCGAATAGTGGGACTTCTTTCTGGATTGTCCGGATCATTACTAACGTTTCCCGAACGCTTTTTGGGTCTCCAGGTCCATTGGACAGCATCACTCCATCCGGATGATAGTTCATGATTTCCTGTGCCGTGATGTTATAAGGAACGACCACGACATCACACCCACGTTTCGTCAACTCTCGTAAAATACCATGCTTCATTCCGTAGTCGACTAGAACCACTCGCGGCCCCCTACCTGGACTTGAGTAGGCCGTTTTAGTAGATACCTGTTTCACCTGAGTGGTCGGGAGTACCGTTGCTTTAAGCTGGGCAATAACCTCATCGGCCTTCTTATTCATATTACAGAGCGCCCCTTTGAGAGCACCTGTCTTTCTGATGATTCTTGTCAGCTTTCTCGTGTCAATCCCGGAGATTCCAGGGATATTCTTCATTTTCAAATAGTCATCAAGTGATAATTGGTTGCGCCAGTTAGAAGGAAATTCTGCAGTTTCCTTCACAACGAATCCCGCTATGGCTGGATTGATCGATTCAAAATCATCTCGGTTGATTCCATAGTTTCCAATTAGCGGATATGTCAATGTAACAATTTGACCACAGTAAGATGGATCAGATAAAATTTCTTGATAGCCTGTCATCCCTGTGTTAAATACGACTTCCCCGATTTTCTCCACGTCTCCACCGAATCCTTCGCCAATGAAAATCGTACCATCTTCTAAAATAAGCTGTCTTTTCATCCCTGAACACGTCCTTTTTCCCAAGCTAACTTTCCTTCTGAAATTGTCATAACCGGCCACCCCTGACATCTCTTGTCATGGAAAGGTGTGTTTTTTCCCTTTGAAGCGAATTCTTCTTTATTGATTACCTGTTCTGCATCCAAATCGATTAACGTGATATCTGCCAAAACTCCTTCTTTTAGCTGGCCGAATGGAAGTGAGAAGCAATCAGCTGGTTTGATGGTCAGGAAGTCTACCAATTGTTTCAGAGTGATGATTTCTTTTTTGACCAATTCCGTATAAAGCAACGGGAAGGCTGTTTCTAGACCTACAATTCCGAATGGAGCAAGCTGCATGCTTTGCTCTTTTTCCTCGACGCTATGAGGAGCATGGTCTGTTGCTATGAAATCGATGGTTCCATCAAGCAGGCCTTCGATTAAAGCATCACGATCTTCGCGTCCCCTTAAAGGAGGGTTCATTTTATAATTCGTATCAAGCCCTGGTATATCATCTTCTGAAAGTAAAAGATGATGTGGGGTCACTTCCGCAGTGACTTTGATACCGGCACGTTTAGCGTTTCTTACGGTTCTTACCGATTCTTTCGTTGATATATGGCAAACGTGGTAATGGCAGCCTGCCGCTTCCGCAAGCAATATGTCACGGGCAATATGTACAGCTTCGCATACAGAAGGAATTCCATTGATTCCATTTTCTTTGGAGAATCTCCCCTCATGAACGGAGCCTTTATTGATTAAGCTATTATCTTCGCAATGGGCGACCACAGCCATATCAATGGCAGCTGCCCGCTTCATCGCCTCAAGCATCATTCCTGCCTCTTGAATGCCAACACCATCATCCGTAAAGGCGAATGCCCCTGTCTTCTTCAGTGCTGAAAAATCAGTCAGCTCCTTGCCAGCTTCTCTAATCGTGATCGAAGCATAGGGCAACACGCGAACATGTGCCGTTTCTTCAATTTTTTTATTCAACGCTTCAAGATGCTCCATTGTGTCTGGCACAGGTCTTGTATTGGGCATGGCCGCTACTGTTGTAAAGCCACCTCTTGCTGCTGCAAGTGTACCTGTTTCTATGGTTTCTTTATGTTCACCCCCCGGTTCTCGTAGATGTACATGAAGATCTATAAATCCTGCTGTAATCAGTAATCCATTGGCATCTACTACCTTATGATTTTCCGTTGGCAAGTTCTCCCCGATTTTCGTGATGATTCTTCCCTCGATTTCTATATCTGCTTTCTTGAATTGATTTTCATTATCTAGCAATACTCCATTTTTGATGACAGTTTTCATGAGTCATTCCTCCCTTATTTTTTTCAAGCACATTTTTTAACACGGCCATCCTGATAAAAACGCCATTTTGCATTTGTTTGAAGATTCTTGAGCGGCTGCATTCGACCAAATCACTGTCAATCTCAACTCCCCGGTTAATGGGGGCAGGATGCATGATGATGGCACTTGGTTTCATCGTTTTTTCACGGATCTTATTCAAGCCAAACCTTTTCAAATACTCCCCATTTCCCACATCATATTTATCGCTATGCCTTTCATGTTGAATCCGGAGCAACATGACCACATCCGATGTCGCTATGGCTTGATCGATGTCTTCGTATTTCGCCAAGCCATTGTTCATGTCAAACCATTCAGGAGGACCTGAAAATACAACTTCTGCACCTAGACGAGTGAGTGCGTCTGCATTGGATTTAGCCACACGGCTATGCCTCACATCCCCAATAATCGAAATTTTCAGACCTTTAAAACTAGTAAACTCTTGCTTTATCGTCAATAAATCGAGCAGCGACTGTGTCGGATGATTTCCGCACCCATCCCCGGCATTAATAATGGGGATATGTAGTTTGTCTTTCAATTCATCAAAGTAGTTGTCTTGTTCATGACGGATGATTAGAGCATGGACCCCTATCGATTCAAAGGTTTTGGCTGTGTCGTATAAGGTTTCTCCTTTTAACATGGATGATGTCCCCGCCTCAAAAGGAATGACCTCAAGACCTAATTTTCTTTCAGCCATTTCGAAGCTTGATTTCGTCCGTGTACTAGGTTCAAAGAAAAGGTTGGCAACCATCGTCTGCTGCACGGGCATCCAATACGTACCGCTGGCAAACCCTTCTGCCTCGTTTAAGATCGTTTCGATTTCAGTTAAAGATAGCTCATTCATCGTCAATAATTTTTTCATCATTCCTGCTCCCTTCACAATTTTTTTGTGATGCGAGGCATAAAAAAGCCCCGTCATTTAAGGACAGGGTGAAGGTCATAAAGACTTGGAGTGCCTGGGAATTTCCCCGACCTTTCTCTTCCGTCTTTACTGCAACACCCTTCTAAGTCTCTCTGGACTTCTTTTAAAAGGTGATTTACTATTTATTTTTCAAAGATGTCTTCGGTCACTTTTTCTCTGTCCGGCAATACCAAGTTAAGTAAAATCCCCACTATTGCTGATAGCGCCATTCCGGATAAAGATACATTTGCGGATAATTGTACGAACGCTCCACCAATCCCTATTACGAGGATGACCGAAGCAATCATCAAATTACGTTTTTTATCAAAATCCACTTTATTTTCAATCAACATCCTTAAACCGCTTGAAGCGATGATACCGAAGAGAAGGATTGAAATCCCGCCCATGACGGCCGTTGGTATGGAACCGATGACCGCTGAAATCTTCCCATTGAAGCCAAAGATCATAGCTGTCAAAGCGGCGCCACCGATGATATAAACGCTAAATGCCTTCGTCATCGTCAAGACTCCTATATTCTCCCCATACGATGTAAGTGGTGGTCCCCCGATGAGGGAACCGATCATGATGCCTGCTCCGTCACCCAGGATGGATCGGTGCAAACCCGGCTTTTCCAAAAAGTTTCTGCCCACCACTTTACTTAATACCATCTGGTGTCCGATATGTTCAGAAAGAGTAACGATGGCGACGGGTATCATGATGGCAATGACTTCCCAAGAAAAAGTCGGGGTATAAGTTATGCCGGGTATCATGAATTCCGGCATTTCCCACCACTTTGCTGATTCAATTGGTCGATAATCGATAATTCCCGCTACTGCCGAGCAAAGGTAACCGACTATAATTCCCATCAATATAGGAATTAAGTTTAGGAATCCTTTAAAGAATATGTTACAGACGATCGTAGCGGCTAAAGTGATGAGCGCTATGATGATATAGGTTACGCTGTAATTGTCCTGCGGATCGTACATGGCCATCTCCACGGCTGTCCCGGCAAGACTCAGCCCAATTACTATGATGACTGGGCCTACAACGACCGGAGGCAATAAAACCATCAGCCAGTGTAAACCGACCTTATGAATGACCAATGCCACTATCCCATATATGAGTCCTGCTGCAAAACAACCGATCATAGCCGCTTCCGGTCCACCAAGCGACTTGGCCGCAATAATTGGAGCTATGAAAGCGAACGATGAACCAAGATAAGCAGGTATTCGACCTCTCGTAATGAATAAGTACGATAACGTTCCTAAGCCACTGGAAACCAATGCCACTGCTGGGCTTAATCCGACTAGGAATGGGACTAACACCGTGGATCCAAACATCGCAAACAGGTGCTGGATGCTTAATGTGATCCATTGACCAAACCTTGGTACATCTTCCACATCGAGGATGATGTCTTTTCTTTTGTCTTCCATTTCCCTTTTCCCCCTATGAACATTTGCTACTAAGATACAAAAAAAACCTCTTTGCAGTATAAACAAAGAGGGTTTCTCAGAAAGGGCATGCTCTATCCAATATAGGCTTAGGTTCCCGTCCTGATTCACTCCCTTTGCCGGCCTCTCTGGACCGTTTTAAAAGGGCAATATTTTATTGTCTTTTTTATTTCGCTAAAATGGTGACCTGATCGAGATCGTCCACTTCCGTCAAGGTGACCGTAATCTTCTCGGATTGAGATGTGGGAATGTTTTTCCCGACGTAATCAGCACGAATCGGAAGTTCCCTATGGCCTCTATCCACCAAGACAGCAAGTTGGATTTGTGAAGGTCTTCCCATGTCCACCAATGCGTCCATTGCCGCCCTAACCGTTCTTCCTGTGAATAGTACATCATCCACTAAGATAATTTTCTTATCCGTTATCGGAACCGGAATGTCCGATCCTTTTACAACTGGTTCGCCGTCGTTCGTCTTTGTCGATAAATCATCACGATAAAGCGTTATATCTAATTCGCCTAATTGAATTTCTTTACTTTCAATTTGACTGATTCGCTTGGCAAGTCGGTCAGCCAGGAAGATTCCTCGGGTCCTAATCCCGATTAATACACAATCCTCAATTCCTTTATTTTTTTCGATAATCTCATGGGCAATTCTCGTCAAGGCTCTGCTGATGGCCTTTTCATCGAGCACTATTGCTTTCTCATTCATGTGGACCGCCTCAATTTCTTTTGAACTGTGAGTTCTCCTTCAACAAAAAATCCCCACACCAAGAAGGTGTGGGGATTTTTTCGCAAAAGGGTACAATAAACCCTTTGCCTATCCGTTTCCTTCTCAGTCTCTCTGGACTGTGTTAAAGGTTCTCATTTAAGTTAGTATCATACTATCTCATAAAGTTTGTCTTGTCAATTACTACTTCTGCGTAATTGTTCGATGAGTTCCGTGAATTCTTCAGGAGCTGGCGCTTCAAATTCCATATATTCATTCGTCCGTGGATGGATGAAACCAAGAAGACCTGCGTGAAGCGCTTGTCCATCTAATTTCAACGTCTTTTTAGGACCATATTTAGGATCTCCTGCAAGGGGGAATCCAATATATTTCATATGAACACGAATTTGATGGGTCCGTCCTGTTTCAAGCTGACACTCCACTAATGTAAAGGCAGTGAAACGTTCCACCACGCGGAAATGGGTAACCGCGTTTTTAGAATTGGAGTCCGTCACCGTCATGCTTTGGCGATCTTTTTTATCCCGGCCTATCGGGGCATCTACCGTTCCGAAATCATGTGGAATCACACCATGGACCACCGCTTGATACTTACGGGTCACCGTTTTATCAACAAGTTGTTGGACAAGTTTTTCGTGGGCCATGTCATTTTTCGCAACCATCAATAACCCTGATGTATCCTTATCGATACGATGGACGATTCCTGGTCGCATAACGCCATTGATTCCTGAAAGGTCCTTACAGTGGGCCATCAACCCATTAACAAGCGTACCAGTTACATGCCCCGGTGCTGGGTGAACTACCATTCCACTCGGCTTATTGACAACAAGGACGTCTTCATCTTCGTAATAGATATCCAGATTCATTTCTTCGGCGACTGCATCCAATTCCACAAGTTCTGGAATCATGACTTCGATCTCGTCTCCTATACTACATTTATAATTCGATTTAATGGCGGTCCCATTCACCAAGACATGATCATCCTTGATCCATTGCGCCACTTGAGTGCGTGACCATTCCTCGTTTAAAGTCGATAGAGCCTTGTCAATCCTTGTACCTTTTAGTGTTTCATCGATGCTGTAAATCTTTTTATCCATTATCTTTCTCCTTAGCGTTTTTTTCTTCTAAAAACATATGAATCACGAGCAGCACGACACCAATCGAAAGCGCGGCATCGGCAATATTAAATACTGGGAAACTATAGCTGAAAATATAGGTATGGACAAAGTCGACTACTTCCTGGCGAACAATACGGTCAATGAAGTTTCCTATCGCCCCACCGAGCATAAGCCCTAGGGAAACTCCAAGTAAACGGCTTGTTTTCGCCATTTTCTGTATATAATAGACGACTCCAATAATGACAGCGATGGTGATGATGTAGAAAAACCACATTTGACCTTGTAGAATTCCCCATGCTGCCCCACGGTTACGATGCGAGGTAATATATAGAAGGTTTTCAATAATTTCAATGCTTTCTCCGTACTCCATTTTTTTCACAATCATCCATTTTGTCAGCTGATCGAAAGCTATGACCAAAAGGGCAATTAAGTAATAAAACACATTTTTTCCCCCAAACTAATCAAATCTTCACTTTTGAATTGTAGCATAAACTAGAAATAATGACTAATACGAAAAGTAAAAGGCCAACTTTTCCGTGGCTCCAGTGAAATCCCCCTCGTGCTTATCCATGCCGGATGCGGATTTCGACTTCTGTCGATTTAAAAAAAGGGACTGTCCCAAAAGAAGGAATTAAGTCGAAATTGAATAAATAGAGAGAGGCAGAAATATTGATTTTATAACATTTCTGCCTCTTTAGTTATTTACTAGAAAAAGGACTTATTAGACAGCCCCTTCTTTACATACAAGGCCATTAATTAAATGTGACCTTTTTTTCCTTTTAGCTCTTATAAACTAAAACAATAGTTTATAATTTTACCTTTTATACTTCTAATCAGAATTAAACATTGAGTATTTAAAAAAGTGTGACAAGTTTCGTCATTAATACATAAATTATAATGAGCAAATATTTGAAAAGAGGAGTTTTATGCACAACAATAAACGTTTTATCGATTTTTTTTTAATCGTAATTACAGGTTGGTGGTCAATAGTTCTTTTCCTAAATGAAAGATTATTTCAAGACCGTCCAGAACTGTTCTATACGTTTCAAAAAGTCGGTAATCAAAATCAATGGGTAAGTGTTTTTTTATTAAGTTTACTGTTTCATTTATTAGGATTATTATGGGAAAAATCGTTTATTCATAAGGTAGCTTTGATGTTTGCAACATTTTTATACGGAACAATGGCAGCAGGATTTATTTTATCAAAGCAGCCTCTGAGTACAGGCGTAGGAGTTTATTTTGCGATATCTCTCTTAGCCTTGTGGGGTTTAAGAGAAGTGAAAGATCATGAGTAATTTAGAAGAATTAAATAAAAATATAGTTAAATTAGAAAAAAGAATAGATGAAAAAGATAAAGAAATTATATCTCTAACAATTCAAAAAGAGACCATATTATATAAGTTAGAATTGATTCAAAAACAGTTAGATGCAATAGAAAAATCAGTAAAAAAAGGCGTAGGTTGGAATAGTTTTTTTGTCGATTTCTTAAAAGTATCTGCTCAAGTAGGAGCATTAGTGGCTGCTGGCAAGTTTTTTCTTTAATTGTAATACTATCTTTAATTTGAATTGAGTCTGAATTTCCGACTTTATTTTATAGAATTTTTGGACAACCCCTTTTTTTATGAAAATTATGCAAAAAAAAAATTAGAGGCGGAGCTACAAGAAAAAAACTAACTCAAAACTGCATAATGTACTGAAGATAGCTGGCTTGAGCCATCCACTTTCAATGAAACATGATAAAAATAGAAAAACAGGTGGAGAAAAACGTTTCTTTTTTCTCCACCTGTCTTATTTTAGGGACTTATTAGACAGCCCCCCTCCTAAGTTTACTGAATCGTATAATGCTCTTTCACGACAGTTGCACAGCGTGGGCAAAGTGCCGGATGTTCTTCCACTTGACCTACATCTTTTGAAACATTCCAACAACGTTCACACGTTTCGCCACCTGCTTTTGTTACCAGGATTGCCATTTCCTCAAGTTTGATTGCTTCCGTCGGGGCACTAGCCACATCGCCCGCGATTTCAAATTCGGAAACGATGAATAGCTGTTCAAAGCTCTCCTCGATACTATCAAGAAGGTTCTTTGTCTCTTCATTTACATACACGGTCACTTTCGCGTTCAAAGATTTCCCGATTACTTTTTGGTTACGTGCTTCTTCTAATGCTTTCAGGACATTATCACGAACATGCATGAATGCCGTCCATTTTTCCTCGATCGCTTGTGCATTATCCACTGAAATTTCTTCAGGCATCAATGTCAACTGCACACTCTCTTCCGTTACACCCGGAATGAACGTCCATACTTCATCCGCTGTATGAGAAAGAATCGGTGAGACTAATTTTGTTAAACTGATTAATGACTCGTAAAGAACTGTTTGGATAGCTAAACGATCTTTGCCGTTTGGTGCTTCACAATACAGAATGTCTTTCGCATAATCAAGATAGAAGGAGCTTAAATCCTGCGTACAGAAATTGTTGACCATATTATAAATGGTAGCAAATTCATAGTTTTCATAGCCTTGTTTTGATTGAGTGATTAGCTTATTCAATCTAACCAGCATATATTGATCGACTTCACGTAAATCTTCTACCGCCACTTTATCCGTTTCTGGATTAAAGCCATCCAAGTTACCCAGTAGGAAGCGGAACGTATTACGAATTTTACGATATACTTCAGAAACTTGTTTTAAGATTGGATCTGAAACACGTACGTCAGATTGGTAATCGACAGAAGCAACCCAAAGACGTAAAATATCAGCACCTAGCTGGTTCATGACTTTAGATGGAAGTACCACGTTACCAATTGATTTACTCATCTTACGGCCTTCACCGTCTAAGGCGAAACCGTGGCTAAGGACGCCTTTATATGGTGCTTTACCCGTCACAGCTACACCTGTTGATAGCGATGAATTGAACCAGCCGCGGTATTGGTCGGAACCTTCCAGATAAAGATCAGCAGGACGTTGAAGTTCATCTCTCTCCTCAAGAACCGCTTGATGGGAAGAACCTGAGTCGAACCATACATCCATGATATCCGTTTCTTTGGTGAAAATACCATTAGGGCTTCCTTCATGTGTAAAGCCTTCTGGTAAAAGATCTTTTGCATCTTGTTCAAACCAAATATTTGAACCGTGTTCACGGAATAATTCTGAAATATGGTTGATTGTTTCATCCGTAATGATCGGCTCGCCATTTTCTGCATAAAATACAGGAATTGGAACGCCCCATGCACGTTGACGGGAGATACACCAATCTCCACGGTCACGGACCATATTGAATAGGCGTGTTTCACCCCATGCCGGCACCCATTTCGTTTCTTCAATCGCTTTCAGCAAGTCCTCGCGGAAGTCCTTGATGGAAGCGAACCACTGTGCAGTTGCACGGAAAATCGTCGGTTTCTTCGTCCGCCAGTCATGTGGGAAAGAATGTGTGATGAACGTCAGATTCAATAATGCTCCCACTTCAGTTAATTTTTCGGAAATGGCTTTATTTGCTTTATCATAGAATAATCCAGCAAATTCCCCTGCTTCTTCAGTCATGACACCTTTTTCATCTACCGGGCAAAGTACATCCAAGCCATATTTCTGACCGATGATAAAGTCATCTTCCCCGTGACCTGGAGCCGTATGAACACAACCAGTTCCCGCTTCAGTCGTTACATGCTCCCCTAACATCACTAGTGATTCTCGATCATATAACGGATGTTTTGCAACAGCACGATCCAGCTCACTACCTTTTACCGTTTTCACGATAGTCGGGTTTTCCCATCCAAGCGTTTCTTTAACAGAATCCAATAGAGCTTCTGCCACTAAATATTTTTCATTTTCAACGGCAACGACCACGTAATTTAATTGTGGATGTAGCGAGATTCCAAGGTTGGCCGGAATCGTCCAAGGAGTTGTCGTCCAAATGATGATTTTTACACCTTCATCAATGAAACCTTTACCATCTGTCACTTCAAAAGCAACATAGATTGATGCAGAACGTTTATCTTGGTATTCAATCTCTGCTTCAGCAAGAGCCGATTCACTTGATGGAGACCAATAAACAGGTTTTTTCCCTTTATAGATATAGCCTTTTTTCGCCATTTCTCCGAAAACCTTGATTTGTTGTGCTTCATATTCAGGTTTAAGCGTGATATAAGGATTATCCCAATCGCCACGTACACCAATTCGTTTGAACTGCTCACGTTGATTATTGACCTGTACATACGCGTATTCTTCGCAAAGCTTTCTGAATTCAGCAATGCTCATTTCTTTACGGTTTACGCCTTTTTTAGTCAAAGCTGTTTCAATTGGCAATCCGTGTGTATCCCAACCCGGTACATATGGAGCATGGAATCCGTTCATAGATTTAAAACGGACAATGAAATCTTTTAAAACTTTATTCAACGCATGACCCATATGGATATCACCGTTTGCATATGGAGGGCCATCATGCAAGATGAATAAAGGACGTCCTTCTGTATGTTCTTGCACTTTTTTATAGATGTTCATCTCTTTCCACTTTTCCTGAATTTCAGGCTCACGTTTCGGCAGGTTTCCCCGCATTGGAAATTCTGTTTTAGGCATTAATAAAGTATCTTTATATTCCATAATAAAATTCCTCCATCCATCTACATGACTTCATTCGATTCGATGACCCGTTATCCAGGCAAAATAAAAAGCCTTCTCATCCCTGAAAAAGGGACGAGAAAGCTTTGCTTCCCGCGGTACCACCCTGGTTAGAAAGATTCAATAAAACGCTGAACCCTTTCCTCTCGAGCATTCGTAACGTGAATGAAACGCATCGTTTACTTACTGCATACGCAGGTTCAATTCAGAACTCAAGGGTGATGTTCCATTCCTTCTCCTATTCCGGGCTTACACCATCCCCGGCTCGCTACAAATAAGAATATGAGGAATTTACTGTCCCTGTCATCGTCTAATGTCATCATAATAGTATTGTTAAAAAATTATATGCGAAAAAAGGGCTTGAAGTCAAGGAAACGTTTAATTTTCCTCTTCTATACCATTGTTTAACTCTATTTCAGATGCATCCACTTCATATTCAAGTAGATGATCCCAGTCGTCGTTATCCAACAAATCGAGCTGTGCTCCGACAAGCATTTTAAAACGTGTTCGGAATACCTTCGATTGCTTTTTCAAATCTTCTATATCCATCGCTATTTTCCTAGCTTTCACAAGCGACTCGTTGACAATCCGGTCGGCATTCTTCTCTGCTTCCTTGATAATCAATTTGGCTTCTTTTTGGGCATTCCGTTTTAATTCCTCTGCCGCTTCCTGCGCGACAATGATGGACTTATTAAGCGTGCCCTCAATAGTAGTGAAATGTCCTAAACGATCAAATGTTTCGTTCAGCTTTTCTTCCATTTCTTTCTTTTCTCTTAGAATCAATTCATAATCTTTAATGACTTGGTCAAGAAATTCGTTGACCTCATCTTCATCATACCCTCGAAATACTTTACTAAATTCTTTGTTATGTATATCTATCGGGGTTAAGGGCATTGTGGCACCTCCAGAACAATTTCTACTCTTTTACATTAAAACTCTATATTCGACAAAAAATATATGAATCCTGCTAGCAACTAATTTATTTTTGCCTACCTAATGAGATTCTCCACTTATCCTTTTTGGTTTTCCCATCTATTGAAGTGATTTTACATCGGCCAAAACCTCTGATGGAAAGAGTATCTCCCTCACGGCATTCTTCTGAAACGTTTTCCGTTTGCTTGAAATTCACCTTAGTTTTGCCTGAAGAAATCAAGGTCTGGGCTTTTTGTCGGGAAATATTCAGAACGGCAGAAAGTACACTATCAAGCCTTAATGAACTGACAGTGGTGACCTGCTCGTCCCAGCTTTCCTTCACCATAAGGACGTCCTCGAGTGGAATCTTTTTAATTGTTACGGAAGCACTGCCTATTTTATCTAGGTTCCCAGTGAGATATGAATCCATTTCCCCTGCTGCGATTAATTGGATTTGCTCCTCTGTCACTATAATATCACCAAATTTTTCACGTTTTACCCCCAGTGACATCAAGGTTCCAAGTATTTGCCTATGTTCAAGTGTAACAAATTTTTTTGGATAAGAGATATCGTATAAGGAGATATTGAAATCAGATGGTTCAGGAGAGTAGTAATCAGGGTAAATGAGGGCTCGCCTGCGTTCAACGAAATCACTCCCGCCATTAAATCTCAGCAACACATCCTGATTGCTTCCCATTAGGGAAGTAAGGATTTCCTGCTGACGCGGGTCCAGAAAATCAGAAAGTTTAGGCGCGTATGAATCTCTGACCTGGTCAATCCAATTCATTGCCTGGTCGATGAATTCCTTTTCCTCCGGCCTGAAATGTTGATAAATACTCATGTTTGTATACATGCTCCTTACATTTGGATGAATGGTTGTACATAAGATAATAACCATACACCTTCGTTACTACTACACAGCCAAGAATCCACCCAGCTGTGTAGGTCCCAGCAGAATCATTATTGCACGACCGAATATGAACTTCAAATCATACGAATAGGGTTTGCAGATAATAAATCCCATAATTCTTCGCAAAATTAAGCACCAACAAGGCCACAAGCGGCGAAATATCGATCATGCCAAGTGGCGGGATGAATTTTCTGAACGGTTCTAAGTAGGGCTCGCAAATCTTTACCAGGAATTGACCGATTGATGTTTCCCGTGCATTAGGGAACCACGACATTAATATGTAAACGATTAATGCCATTGAATAAATTTCAACTAAATAATATAATCCTTGAAGCAAAAGAGCCATTAACAATTACCACCTCGTTTCTTCATACTCCTTATCGACTTCAAAACCGGTAATATTACCGGAAACATCGACGTTATCCGGAGTACACAAGAATATATCTGTACCGATTTTTTGAATATCCCCACTGATTGCATAAACAGTTCCACTTAAAAAGTCGATAATCCGCTTTCCTTGATCATGTGGGATTCGCTGAAGATTCACAACGACTGCACGACGGTTTTTCAAATGGTCGGCGACATCCTGAGCTTCTGCATAAGCACGAGGCTCCAATAATACTACTTTAGAAGATTTCTGCACGCTTTGCAAACTTACTATATTTTGATTTGAGTTATTTCCTGTTGTCGCAGGTTGTGGCTGCTGTTTAGCAGGCTTTGCGGATTTACGTTCCATCTCTTCTTCTTCCACCACTTCTTCCTTATATTCATACTCATCATCCAGCGCGAAATAGGATTTGAATTTTGATACGAATGACATTTTACGTACCTCCTTATAATTCTTCGCCAACTAGTGCAGTACCAATCCGAATCATGGTAGATCCTTCCTCGATGGCAACCATAAAATCATTAGACATTCCCATGGACAATTCCTTGCATGGAGCATGAGACAATTCCGCTTTTTGAATTTCCACTTGGAGTTTTTTTAATTTACGGAAGCAACCTCGGAGTACTTGTTCGTCATCCGTAAAGGGTGCCATTGTCATTAAGCCCGCAACCTTCACCTTATCAAATCCCGCTAGCTCCTTAATGAAGTCAAGCGTCCCTTCTGGATCCAAGCCATGTTTAGACTCTTCACCCGAAACATTAACCTGAACTAAACAGTTTATCGGCTGCTTTGAACGTTTTTGTATTTCTTCCGCCAAAGATACACGATCTAGTGAATGAATATAGGAAATTTTGTCAATGACATTCTTAACTTTACGTGTCTGCATGGAGCCGATATAGTGCCAGTTCGGTACATCCTTCAACACTTCGTATTTATCTAATAAGCCTTGATCACGATTTTCACCTAAATCAGTGACACCCGCTTCCAATGCCTCTTGTGCTCTCTCGATGGAAACATATTTTGTAACGCCGATTAATTTAATATCTTCACGATGCCTGCCACTATTCTTGCAGGCTTCATTTATCTTTTCTTCGATGTTCTTTAGATTTTCCGCTACTTTCATTGCTTCCCAAGATCCCCCTTCCAACCAATAAAGCTCAGCAATCTACCAGTTTCCCCGTTATCACGACGATGTGAAAAAAATAAATCATCATGACAGCTTGTACAATATGAAGTTACAGCAATCTGATCCTTTGGAATCCCGGATTTCTCCATGATCATTGCATTAAGGCGCTTAAGATCTAGTTGATATTGCCCTTCACTAATTAAATTATAGGGCTTCTCGTCATTTTCTTCCAGCAAATTTCGCACTAAATCTATGACTTTATCATCTACAACATAGCAGTCTGGACAAATGGATGGTCCGATTATGGAAAAAATTTCCGACGGTTTTACCCCTTCACGCTTCCATGCCTCTACCATTTTCCGCGCTATACCATGGACCGTTCCCTTCCAACCAGCATGTGCCACCCCTACGATTCCATGTGCAGGAGCCATAAAGTATAGAGGTACACAATCTGCATAACAAAGGGTTAACAAGACATTTTTATCCTTTGTATAAAACCCGTCTGTTGCTTTGAAGCTAGAAGGGTAATCGGCAGCGCCTTTCCCACAATCTAGAGGCGTCACTTGCTGGATATTCGTTTCATGGGTCTGCTCGGCCCCTACCCAATGATCCAGAGGAAAAGAGAGCTTGTCTGCCAGAATTCGGCGGTTTTCCTGTACATCCTCCACCTTATCCCCAACATGGAATCCGGTATTCAAAGTTTTATAAGAGCCAGAACTGACTCCCCCATTTTTCGTGGAAAAGCCCGCGACAAGCTGGAGATTATGTTGCCTCCAGCTATCAACAAGCAAATATTGGTCTTCAACTAAAACAAATGGTTCTTTCATGCATTCATACCTCTTTATTTTTAGTTTAGTGTATCATATATTTGCTTCTAGTACCCCTTATAACCGTTCATCTTTCAGTTCTGTTTGAAATACCGTCTGATGTTCAACAAGGATGACATCCGCCCCAATTTTTTTAATTTTTTGCCAAGGAATGACGATATCTTGCTCCCTTCCGAAAAAACCCATTAATCTAGTACCGTTCGAAACAATAATCGCTTCAATTTTTCCCGTTCCCGTGTTGATTTCTAAATCCGTCATATTCCCCAATTTCTTCCCATCAGCTATATTGACGATATCCTTAATTTGAAATTCGGAAATTCTAGTCACGCCATTCAGCTCCTCATGATCTTTCTCCAGATAAAAACCTACTTTCATGTATATGACATGATTCACGTAAGAATGAAAGAATCAGGAAATAAAGGTACTCTTTCGTTGGTCTTACACATACTAAAAAAGCCGCTACGGTAGTTTGCCGATTGGTGGCGGGCAAGAAATTCCTCCTCACCCGCTTCAATCAACCTTTACTCGTACTCAGCTTTTACTGTTGGATATTTTTATTCATTTGTTTGATTGCGGCCTTTTCCAATCGTGAGACCTGCGCTTGTGAAATACCGATTTCATCGGCTACCTCCATTTGGGTCTTTCCTTGGAAAAAACGCTTACGAAGGATCATTTTCTCACGGTCATTCAACCTTCTCATTCCTTCGTTTATGGCTATCTCATCAATCCAGGTACTATCTTTATTCTTCTCATCACTTAATTGGTCGAGTACATAAATCGGGTCTCCACCATCATTATAAATCGGTTCGAAAAGTGATACTGGATCTTGTATTGCATCTAGCGCGAAAACAATTTCTTCGTGTGGCAACCCTAGCACTTTGGCGATTTCTTCCGCTGTGGGTTCACGTAGAGTCTGGCTTATCAACTTTTCCTTAACCTGCAATGCTTTATAAGCAATGTCTCTTAAAGAACGGGAAACACGTATTGGATTATTATCACGAAGATACCTTCTGATTTCTCCAATAATCATTGGTACAGCATACGTTGAAAACTTAACATTCTGGCCCAAATCAAAATTATCTATCGATTTCATCAACCCTATACAGCCTACCTGAAATAGATCATCTACATATTCTCCCCGATTGTTAAAGCGTTGAATCACGCTTAAAACGAGTCGAAGATTCCCGTTTACCAGTTTTTCTCTTGCTGAAAGCTCGCCACCTTGCAATTCTTTAAAGAGTTTTCTCATTTCATCATTTTTCAAAACCGGTAATTTCGATGTATCCACACCGCAGATTTCAACCTTATTACGAGACAAAATTCTTCCCTCCTCACAGGAGTGCTGTACAAAAAACAGTATTTCCGCGGGAGAAAAAAATATGCATGCGGTATTTTCAATAAAATCGAAAACACTCTTCATCAAAGTACGAGAAAGCACGATTTCAAAAGCTTTTCACCGAACTTATTTTTTACACCATTTTATTAAATTCTTTTCTTAGCCTTTTAATAATCCTTTTTTCCAACCGTGAAATATAAGATTGGGAAATTCCAAGCATATCCGCAACATCCTTTTGCGTTTTTTCTTCTCCGCCAGCTAGTCCGAATCGAAGTTCCATAATCTGCTTTTCGCGATCAGAGAGCTGCGTCAATGCTTTGGTTAATAATTTCCGGTCCACATTCGCCTCAAGATCCTTTGTAATGATGTCATCATCCGTGCCAAGAACATCGGAAAGGAGAAGTTCGTTTCCATCCCAATCGATATTCAAAGGTTCATCAAAAGACACTTCTGAACGAATTTTATTGTTTCTCCTCAAATACATTAATATTTCATTCTCGATACATCTCGAGGCATATGTAGCCAGTTTAATTTTTTTCTCAGGATTAAATGTATTGACTGCCTTAATCAAGCCAATGGTCCCAATGCTAATTAGATCTTCGATATTGATTCCCGTATTCTCAAATTTCCTTGCAATATAGACGACAAGCCTTAGATTCCTCTCGATTAAGATAGAGCGTGCAGCTTCATCACCCTTTGGTAACTTATTGATCAATATTGCCTCTTCTTCTTTTGAAAGTGGGGGCGGGAGCGCCTCACTTCCTCCTATATAAAATATTTCGTCCGTCTTCAATCCGAGCTTGAACAAGAGTTTGTACCAAAAATAGGTGAGCCGAAGAATAAGTTTCTTCAAAATAATTCTCCCTTCTAAAATAGACGAATTGTGGAGCCAATTTGAAAGAGCAATATGTTATGAGGCAGTTTTCACCGGAATCCCGGTTAACATTTTTGGATGGACGATAGATTGATAGCTATTGTCTGCAGAAAGTTGTTGAAAAGTAAACGACACAAGGCCCTGCTTGACTTGATACTCATTTTCCCCTTGGGAGATTTTAATGAAGTCCGGCTTGATGGCCGTTAGCAATTGATGTTCATGCCCCACCACTTTATATGGTATTACGCGCATACGGCCCGTCCATGTATATTCAGGCTGTTCTTCCTGCCGGACCAGGATGTCAGGATTCTTGAACAATTCAACCATATCCGCAGGGATTCCAGCTTCCTCTCCAGAAAGTGAAATGATCATAACAGGCGAACGGGTTATTGGATCATATAATTGATTCCCACTGTCCACAAGCCCCTGAAAAGTCCCTTCAAACTCTGATACTCTTACCGTGACTGACACCAGTTGCTCATGCTTTAGTTTTGTCATCTCCATTCCTTCTAGAGTACGCTTGGAAAATTGCCAGGCAAGCGGGAAGCCAACCATCACAAAAATCCAGCTGACGGGGTCACCAAAACGATTGATTCCGGCATATTGACCAGGGTTTTTGGAAACGATTTGATATTCGAATAGATAGTGAAGTCCAAGGAGGATCCCACCTGATAAAAACGTGACAAAGTATAAAGTGGCTAATGACTTCAGGAAAAGGTTGAATCTGATGAACCCAAAGGTGGCCAGGACCATAAAAAGAGAAAATGCGATTTTCATATAAAATTGGTCAGCCATTGCGTAAAAAGGGGTAAATGACAATACGATGATTAGAGAACCTATCAGCCCGCCGGCACAAACCCGCCAAAGGGCGACCCGCCGTTTGAGAATGATTGCGGTCCAATATAAGAGGAGGCAGTCAAATAACCAATTCAACAACCAAATCACATCTAAATATAAGGTCAAACACTCACCCCTCCTTTTAGAATCTAACCTTCCACTAGCAAAAAGTATAACGTACCTGATAGTAGAAAGTGTGTCACTTTTTGCAAAGGAAACTTAAGAGTTTTTCAGTCATTTTTAGCCTTTTTGTTGAAAAACAGCTATTGATTTTTTCAAGACGGCTTTGGAATAGGACCGCTCCCTCATTTAAAGTGTCGATATTTGGTTTGAAGAAGATGAATTTATTCTGTCATCTTTATTATTCACGCATTTATCCATTAATCTTTTAGAACAGATGGAGGTAGACAACTTTACCCTTTCCGCTCATAGCTGTGTTCTTTCCATGATTTATATGAGTATAGAATATAGCCAATGATTCAAACCTTTGTATAGTACCTCTTAGGTCCATAGAAGCCTATACGAGTACTCTGCTTGTGAAGGATATTTCCATATTTTCCGATTAGGAATCGAGTAGGAGGAGGCGCCTAGCCTCCGACCTCTCACACCACCGTACGTACCGTTCGGTATACGGCGGTTCAGTTTAAGTCTGACGTAGTTTT
>NZ_JBIWCW010000007.1:116492-157641 GCF_044761665.1 Peribacillus sp. NPDC097295 | reverse complement strand
CTTGAACAAGTTTGAATTTAAATTCCGTATTATATTTCACCAAAAAAAACACCCCAAAAGTTAGTTTTTAACTCTAACTTTTGGGGTGCAGCACCTGATTCAAAACTCAAATGCCTCTTTTTCTAGATTATGCTTTAGGAGCTAATTCTACTAAACGTTGTGCAGAAGCTTTTACTTCTTCTAGACCTGCAGAGATAATTTCTTGCGCTTTATCAGGCATTGCATTGTGACCTTCGATAATGACTTCGTCGATGATTTTCATGCCAAAGATGCCGCCAAATACGTTACGCATATAATTTACAGCCATCTCCATAGGAGCCGCTTCCGGTGTTGAATAAACTCCGCCGCGGGCGCTTAGGAAAATTGCTTTCTTGTCTGTCATTAATTGAACCATGTTTCCTTCTGCATCATATTTGAACGCGAATCCTGCCGCAAAGACATAATCGATGAACGTATGCAATTTAGCTGGGATCGTTAAGTTCCATAATGGGAAGGCGAATACCACTACATCTGCAGCAGTGATTGCGTCCATTGCTTTTTGTTTGGCAGCCAATAGGCGTGATTCAACGTCAGTTAATTCTCCGCCAGTTTGCACTTTACCAAAAGCGTTGAATAGCTCTTGTCCGAAATATGGCGTATCTTCTTCAAACACATCATACGTTGTTACATTTACGTCTTTGCCTTCTAATGAAGCCATAAATGTTTCGTACATTTTGCTTGAGATTCCTTCTGTTGCTGGACGGTTGTTAGCTTTCACTACTAATACATTCATTTATCCATTCTCCTCAATTATCCTATGTTTAGTTATATCGAAATAATATATCTCTATATCGAGATAATTACATCTTGGACGATTCACCGTGTTATGTCAATAATAAGTGATTCATTCATTATATTTTTCACTTTAATATAATAATAATCACATAATAAATATACCATTTCTGTAAATTTTCAAGTTGTGGCAATCGTATCGATTGCCCCTTTAATTGAATGTTAAAAACCGCTCTGCCTGTAAGGCAAAGCGGTTCTTGTTCTAATCTTGACTCGGACCAGGGTTGCTTCTTTTGCGTCTTGCCGCAGAATATTCTTTACCGTGTGCTTCATGTTCGGCAATGATGGCTTCTTCTGGAATATGGTTATTCTTTTTTGGTGAACTGATGCGATTGCGGTGTTTTTTACCCATGTAATTCCCCCCTTTTAGAAAAAGGATAAGCATAGTTTGTCCTTAGAGCAGGAAAACATGTACATGGCAGGAATCCTCCATTCAATGCCGAATAGATATAAAAATGGTTGGAGGATGATACATATGTTTCCGGTACTCGAGACAGACAGGCTAATCTTAAGGGAAATTATCGAAAGTGATACCGAAGAAATCTTCCGTTGCTTTTCAAATGATGAGCTTACACGGTTTTATGGACAGGATTCATTCGAAAGTTTAGAACAGGCGAGAGGCATCATCGAAACCTTCGCACAGAATTATAAGGAAAAACGGGCCATTCGCTGGGGAATAGAAAGAAAGGAGTCACCTGGACTAATTGGAACGATTGGCTTTCATGCTTATATGCCCAAAAATAAAAGAGCGGAAATCGGCTATGAGATCCACCCGGAGCACTGGCATAAAGGGTATATGACGGAGGCTTTGAATAAGATAAAGGCATTCGGTTTCGATGATCTCGGCCTAACGAGAATCGGCGCGGTGGTGTTTGTTGAAAATGAACCATCTAGCGCGTTATTAAAAAAAGCCGGCTTTGCCGAGGAGGGAATCCTTAGAAAATATATGTATCAAAATGGAATCCCGCATGATACCTATATGTATTCACTAATCAAGTGATAGAAGGTAAAGAGTAAAAGAAGAGGCTGCCCCACTATTGCTTGGGCAGTCTGTTTTTTGTACTATTCTATAGGGAAATCAAAAATGAAGTCATCCTGGATGACTTCATTGTAGCAATTAAAAGGTTAGATAATCTTGTAGGGCCTGTTGCAGCGTTCCTTTCGTTTCTGCTTTATTCTCAAAACAAACCCCAGCTCTGACCATTTTCGTGACGATTTCAGGTCGTAGGCCGGTAATGACCGCTTTACAGCCCATCATGGCCGTCCCATCTAGAATATTCATTAACTTTCTAAGGACCGAAATCTCCATATCGATGATTCCCGATAAATCCAAGATCAAGGTTTGAATCCGCAGTCTACCTATTTCAATCAATACTTTTTCCTCGATAATATACATGCGTGAATCATCCATCTCCCCAATTAAAGGCAGGATGCAAATGGTCGGGGTAATCGGAATGATGGGAACGGACAAATTCTCCACCAAGTTTTGTTGTGATAGGATCAAGCGGTCCTTATAGTCCGAATAACTGATAAAGAAGGC
This sequence comes from Peribacillus sp. NPDC097295, assembly GCF_044761665.1. NCBI lineage: Bacteria > Bacillati > Bacillota > Bacilli > Caryophanales > Bacillaceae > Peribacillus > Peribacillus sp. NPDC097295. The sequence goes on along the minus strand of NZ_JBIWCW010000007.1, from coordinate 155,270 downwards.
TTTAAGGAATTGATCGACCTGCTCATTCACTTTCTTCTCTAAATCGAAAAACACTTTCACATCTTTACATGCTTCATGTATTTGCTCGTATTCATAAAGAAATGTCCACAGCGTCCTGCGAATTGCTTGAACCCATTCCAATTTGAATGAAAGTGTCAACGAGTGAGTTGCCCACGCTTCTCCCTCTTGTTCCGCAAAGGAAATGATGGCTTCTTCATTCTGTTCCACAATGAACTGAACCAGCTTATGCGCATTATTCAGAAGATCGACATTCCCTATCAGCAGAATTTCCTCAATCTTCTCCCTGACATTGACGGCCTCTTCCAAAATCCGATATTCAAACTCTTCTTTTTTATCTAGGAGAAACCCAATTATCTTGTCTTCTTCATTAGTGGAAAAACTCACCATGTTCACTCCTTTGTCACACTTCTGTACCTTTAAAGATTCTCTATAACAGGATAAATGTCCTGCTATATGCAAAGAATTAGGTCACTAAAAAGCACCGAATAAATGGTTAAATCAAAGGATGACGAAAAATTCATCTTTTTTGGCATTATATCGACATAAAAAGAAATAAGCATAACTTTTCAGCTATGCTTATCTTTCATTACTTATCAGGTATTTCTTTTTCTTCTTCATCATTACGGTAGATTTCCGAGATACCATTCATCCCGTTCAACAGCTGTTGTGTCGTATAGTCCGTCCCTCCGACTAAATTATCTTCCCGTTTTTGCTGCTCATCTTTTTTCAAATTTGATTGATCCATGTGATGATCACCTCCATGATATAGGTTGTCTTATCCTGGAAGGAGTATACATGGAACACTTATATTAAAAATATAGACATTATGACCTTTTCCACCTTTAGCTTTTGCCGTGTTTTCGATGGATAAGATGCCTAGCTCCTTCGCTTTTCTTAGCATTCGTTCAAAAGTGGACCGACTCACGCCATATCCGTTCAGTTTTTCATTGATTGCTTTTACTAGCGTTCCGATCTTGGCCTGGGCCACACCTACAAATTTGGGCGGAGAACCGAACCAGGCGCTCAAAATGCGACGAGTTCTCCTTTTACAAAATCTTGCTTATGTTCGGCTAGGAACATTTCGATTGTGGTATTAAATTCTTTTTGCTGCTAAACTTGCTGAACTCTTTGAAATTCTCGATTCTACCAGCGATCCACCTGGTATTTCCTCCTAAGAGGACAATGAAAAAGACACTGCTCCCGATAAAGATTAAGGGAAACAGCGTCTTTTTTATTGTGTCTAAACGTTTAGGTCTTTTTTACGTCCGTATTTTTCAGGGTTAATTATCCAACATTTGTTACCAAAAAACAAGTAAATTTGATAGTTTATAAGTCTTTTTACTATTCAATGTTTCTGATAATATACTCATATTGGTATTCTCTGAAATGTATTCATACCAATTCACTTATCAAGTCAAACGAAAAAAAATTTAATTTCAGCTGTATACTTCCCAGAAACATGGACCTTTAGTTATATTCCTATTTTATTAGTCTTATTGTTATATTATATATAATATTGTTGTTCAATAGAGCATTATTAGAGGAGGAAATATTATGAGAAGGTTCTTTTTTATATTTTTATCGTTTATTCTCTTGTTCTCGTTCATTCTACCAAGTTTTGCACAAGCAACTATACCGGTAGAAAAAAGTAAAGAACAGGTAGATTCTGAAGAAACCCAACTAGACTGGATAGATATTGAAGAAGCAAAAAATTGGTTGATTGAAGAAGAAGCACCTGAATTATTTCAACATCTTGAAGAAATAAATTGGGATGAATTGGAAGTAGATTTCATTGAAGAAGAAGTAGATTGGAATAGTATCCCTATAGAAATCAATGAAGAAATTTCTACTAGTGAGATTCAACCTCTATTTTGGGGAATTGTAGCAAGACTTGTATTAAGTGGAGGAAAACACGTAATTAAATGGGGCTCTAAAATTTTCAAAAAGGCTCCTACATCCAAAGTTACAAATGCTTTAGCTAAATTTACAACTGGAACGTTTAAAACAGGAAGTCACACTTTTAAATTAACTAAAACAGATATGAAACATATGCTAACCAGGCATCATCCTAAGTATTGGGATGGCACAGTAAAAGCTAGTCAAACTTTCTATAATCCAAATTTAAGCGTAAACGATGTAAAAAAAATCGCCTTGACTATAGCTAAACAAAACAGTTCAACTTTGTCTAAAAAAGGAACCAATGCAACATTCCAAGTAGAAGGAACAGTGAATGGTATTAAATATGTAATGGGAATCACAAAAGGACACATCAAACAATTATATCCGAAATAATATACGAGGAGACATGTAATGGAGATATTAACATTCAATGAGTTTATCATAAAAAAACCTGTAACGGACCTTCAGGATTTAGTCAACAACCCTGTTCAATATATTGTAAATATTGAAAAAGATTTTAATGAATTCATCTCTATTATCAACAACAATCGGGATAGATACATAGAAGATGGGATTCTTACCTTAGAAGGTGGTCTCTTCATTCAACAGCATTATCGGGAAATTTCAGGAGTGAAATATTTTGATGATCTTCCTACGTTGTGGTCATATATTTTAAATGTAGTGGAGGAATATCTAGAAATCGGAAATGGGAAATCTTATTTTCCTAGTCAGCCAATTAAAATTCAATTAAATCAGCTTCAAAAGAGAAAAGTAGAATTTTTAATCGATCACAATAGATTAGAAGTTGAACAAGATGTGTTCTTGAAAGTTATCTTAGATCGTGCTGAGTTCTTTTTTATTACACTTGTAAAAGAATTAAGTTTAAGTAAATATAAATATGAGATTGATCAAATCCAAAAACTAAAATCTATGATTTAAATAAGTAAAGCAAAAAAACCTTAATCTGCGCCCCCCTGTCCAAAAGGACGGGGGGCGTTGTCTAACTAGACAATACACGATTTTTGTTAGTTATTTCCTATTGGAGAGAATCATTTGTAACCGAGGTACATTTGGATATACTGTTAATTTGGAAAGTACGATAATTGTAATTATCATACATTCAAAACGTGATATCGATGAAGAACCTATAAATGTGGAATATTACTAGATTGATACTGAGACAAATGAAACTATTAAGTTGACTGAAGAAGACGAAACATTAGGATTAGTCTTAGACTAGGAAGTCTATAAAGAAGAAGAAAATCAATAACAAATAAAAAAACGACAGCAACTTTAACTATCGTTTATTTGTTTGTTTTCTTAAACATAAGATATAGGCCAATAATTAGAGGTATTAGAACAAATAGATATTATTTAGTAGAGTAAATCCTATCATTAGTAATCCGTAAACCTTATTCGATACCAATAGATATCACCTTCTTTAAAATATAACCGCATCATTAGTTGTGATGATTTCTGTAGCATCATTAGCTATTAAAAAAAATACTTCTTCACATAAACACTGGATATACTACATACCATTTCCTACAAGTCTAGATGGAAAGTAGCCCCACTCTTTTATGATTTCACTGGTGTCTTAATTGCTTTCACTTCGTATAAGCCGCCTTCTGAACTGACGACATAATCGGGCTTTGGCTTGCCAAGATTGGCTTTATGTCCAGCAATATGGGCATCGCTCTTCTCCCATTGCTTCCAGTGTGCCTCCGATTCCCAACGAATCATAATGACCACTTCCTCATCGCCACGGCGCACCTTCTTGACCAATACACTTAGGTCGACGAACCCTTCTTGCTTTTCGATCAAGCCTTCTCTACTGAATCTTTGGACCACTTGATCTGCATGACCTTCTGTAACCACTGTTTTCTTCATTTGGACAAACATCTCGCATATCCCCCATCTATTTCTTTCTCTATAATCCATTTAATCAATAACGATTCTCATTGTCAATAAAGTGGTTCTTTTAGATTTCCACGTTTTTGAAAGGAATTCTCTAATCCTCGACAACATTCCTTACTCATACTCATTTTTCGCCCGATTTCGCTAAATCACATTCAAGTTCGGACAACCCTGCATACTATACCATTAGCTTCATGAAAGGAGGGGTTTGAATGCCGAAAGGAAAAAAAGGGAAAAAGGGTAAACATTCTACTGGTAGTAGGTCAACTGGCCATAAGTCCACTGGCCATAAGTCCACTGGTCACAAGTCCACTGGTCACAAGTCCACTGGTTGCACGCACACTGGTGGGACGTATACTGGTGAAACTTTTACTGGATTTACAACAAGAAAGAGAAGAAATAGAAGATAAATAAATGTTTGATTGAAGTTTCAGCTTGTTTAGTAGTAGCCGATTGATCAAGCTGAAGCTTCTTTCTTAACAATAGTCTAAAAGGTAGGTAATTGTATGAGCTATCCTATTCCCTCTTATTTCTTGACGATTGAAGAAAAAGATTTGGATCATTTACGGAGAAATGTATGGAGTGACAACCCGATTCCCGCTTATTTAAAGGTTGATAATGATACCTATGATATTGATATGGCCTACAGAGGCTCTTATACGCGGAAATTCCGAAAAAGGTCGTATTGGGTTGAGTTTATCGAACCTGAAAGATTCTTCGGCACACAAAAAATCCATCTGAATGCTGAATACAGAGACCCCTCGTTCATACGCAATAAGCTTTCTCTAGATTTCTTCGAAGACCTTGGAGTGCTTTCACCACATAGTCAGCACATCAATTTAACACGCAATGATTCCTTAAAGGGCGTATATTTACAATTGGAATCCGTGGATGAATGTTTTTTAGAAAAAAGAGGTCTTCCTTCCGGTCCCATCTACTACGCTGTCGGTAATGACGCAAACTTTGCCCTGGAAAGAGACGGAAAACCAAAACAATCTCTTCTATCTGGTTATAAGCGCGTATATGGCATCGAGTCCGACGATGTTTTCCTGCATAATTTCATCCATCAAATCAATACGACCCCTCTATTAAAATTGCTTGATGTCGTTTCACAACATATTTCTCTCGATTCTTACGTGCGCTGGCTAGCCGCAGCCGTTTGTACGATGAATAATGACGGTTTCACGCATAACTATGCCTTATACCGCAATAGTAAAACCGGTTTATTCGAAATCATGCCTTGGGACTATGATGCAACATGGGGACGGAAAGTGAGCGGTGGAATCATGGAGCACACATACGTGCCCATCGAAGGAAAAAAGCAAAATCACCTGAACTCTCTACTTCTACAAATACCCGAATTCCGTAAACGCTATAAAGATACATTAGAAGAAATCTTGGAAACTACATTCACAATTGATTATATGGAAAATAAAGTACAAACCCTCCATCAAGGGTTACGCCCCCATGTCCTCCTTGATCCTTATAAGCAAAAGCAAATTGATGTATTCGATCAAGAACCTGAATTCATCTTCGAATTCATCCGCAAACGCAATGCTTATTTAAAAACACAACTAAAAACCTTAGATAACGAACCCAAGAAAAGCAATCAAGAGTCACTGAAAGGAGATTCCACAGTGTCACCCATTTGCATGAAAAACACAGGAAAATATGGACGCGGGATATATGCGACACGTGATATAAAAAAAGATGAACTGATCGAGGTATCCCCTGTGGTCGTTTCGCCTCATAAGGAATGGAAATACTTAAAGAAAACCTCTCTATTTGAACATTGCTTCTATTGGGGAGATGACGATACAGCGATTGCCCTAGGATATGGTTCCCTATTCAATCATTCCTACACGCCAAATGCCCGGTATGATAATAATGAAGATCGTTTGACCATCGAGTTTTATGCCCATGCTGATATATTGGCCGGAGAGGAAATCACCATCAATTATAATGGCGAGGTGGATGATACAGGATCCTTGTGGTTTGATGTGATTGAATAATTAGCAAAAACCGTTCAGATAAGCGAACGGTTTTACTTTTTTCCTGATGAAGAACGATCATGAACCTCTTCCTTTTCAGAAAACAAGAAAAATATCAACAATCCATTTATCAACCAAATCGTTACAATCGAGATGAATCCATCCGTAAAAAAGGTCAAAATGATGGCAATTCCAATCATGGTGATGGAAGACAAGATTTTCTGTAGCATTCGAGCACCTCAGGTTTCTAAAAAACCGAAACCCCAGAGGATTTCGGTTTTTTGTAGATTAGTTCGTGATATCCTTTTTTTGAAAGAAGAAGAAGGTTAGCGCTAAGAATAGCAGATAATAGACGATAAGCACTCCTATAGAGAAACCAAGGGATGCCCCTTCGAACATGTTCACCGTTTCAGAGATATATCCTCTTAAATCAAGATGTGGGAACAGGACAAACTTTAACCACTCATTTTTTTCTATAAATGACTGAATGATCGCAGTCAACGTAGAAGAAGCAAATAAAATGAAGATGGAAATCCCCACTGCAAGAGCTTGGCTTTTAAATAGCGTGCTTAACATGAAAGCGATGGATGTGATTACCAAGAATCCTGGAATCCAATAGACCATCATATTCACAACATATTCGCCAACTAAAACAGGAGCGAATCCAAGAGAAGTCGGATCCGTGATTTTATCTGAATAGGAACCACTTCCAAAGAATAAAAGACCGATTAGATAACTGAATACGAGTAGAATTACAAGTAATAATGCCGCAAATAATAGAGAAGTGATGTATTTGGAAAGCAGGATCTTCCAACGTTTATACGGCCTGATCAACAACTGCTTAATTGTTCCATCCGAAAACTCGGAAGACACCAAGGAACTACAAACAATGACGACAAATAAAGTAATGAATGAAGTAATGGATGTCGTCCATTCCGACATATACGTCCAGCTTGTTTGAAGGTCTGGGTTTATGTTTTCCTTGAGAAGTTGTTCGTTAACTTCCATTCGTTCCTTGAAGAATTCCTTGTCTTCTTCATCGAATTCCGTACTTTTCATTTGTTTTTCCTGCTCTTTTATATCTGCACGAACATCTTGCTTCCAGTCTGCATTTTCATCGACTGGATTTAGTTTATATTCAATAAACGCCGAACCGATTACCATTAAGAGAAGGAAACCAATAAACACATAGCTCGACTTTTTTTGAAAAATTTTCATCCATTCATTGCGTATCAAGGACATCATACCGTTTCCCTCATTCCTTGCTGTGTTATTTCAAAGAACTTATCTTCTAACGATTTTCTAGTAATCACGATTTCATATACGTCCAGATCATTCTTTATGAAACTACTATTTATACTGGCCGTCTGTCCACGTGTCGCAGGTACAGTAATGGAATCCGCACTATGCTTAATCACCTGAAGGCTAGGAAACCCTTCTAGCAGAATCGTTTTTGCCCGCTCCCCGTCGCTAACGGTAAATGTCACTGCATGAATATCCTCTTGTTTTTCCTCTGTTCTTTTTTCTTCCGTATGTATGAGTTTTCCCTTTTCAATGATGGCAAATGTATCACACATCAATTGCATTTCCGAGAGGAGATGAGATGAAATCAAAACGCCTACACCTTCACTTGCCAACAACTTCAAATGATCGCGGAATTCACGTATCCCTTGTGGATCCAAGCCATTGGTTGGTTCATCAAAGATCAATAAAGCTGGTTTATGTAAGATAGCCTGTGCCACACCAAGACGCTGACGCATGCCCAACGAATAGGTTTTCACTTTTTTATCAATCGCCTCTTCTAATTTTACAATTTTAATCACTTCTTCAATCCGCTCAGGGGAAATCTTATGTTTGGACATCTGCGCATAATGCATGATGTTTTTTCTACCAGTCATATATTTATAGAATTCTGGATTTTCGACAATCGCCCCAATTTGGGTCATGGCCCTTTCAAAATCTTTATCAAGGTCATGTCCATTAATCCTGACACTGCCGCCCGACCGATTAATCAACCCCGTAATCATCCGGATAATCGTCGTTTTCCCCGCCCCGTTTGGACCAAGCAAACCGAATATTTCATTGCTTCTAATCTCGAAGCTCACATCATCCACAATGACGCTTTTCCCAATTTTTTTCTTTAAGGATTGGACCTTAAGAATAGTTTCTGACATAATATACCTACCTTCCTCATGAGTTATAAAAAACGTAACATAATAACCAATTATTTACCAGTCATTTAGGAAATTGTTTCCAAATATACAAAAGGTCTCTATCAAAAAATGAATAGGTTAGGAGAAATAGAACGATAAATAAAAAGTTCAAACTACTTCGTAAAGAGAGGTGGTATCGGGAGAGGTACAGTCCCGTCATACATTTCAATCATTCCGTGAGGGCCTTTATTGATAAGGAGGATATACAGACATCATTGAAAGATCCAGAAGAGAACCTAAGGATTCGTAGCGAATTAGAGAAGATAGTCAAGGAAGAGAATCTGTAAAACTTTTCAGTGAGCAGAGAGTGTAAGGGAATCCAATGACTTGGAGTTCCCTTGTTCTATCGTGGTGCATCATTATCGCGGGATACTGAAATCAAGAGGATTCCGCAGTTGTATTGGATCTCGTTTTCTGTGTCGATCTATAAAAAGTTTATCATTAAAAAAACAATAAATTTATCATTAAAAAAACAATAAATTTATCATAGCTTCCTGCCACATTCTTTAATCGTTTTTTACCCTTCAAGTCTATCCAACCACTCGTTTAATAAGGAATTAAAAATGTGTGGTTGCTCTATCTGCAAGTTATGACCTGCTGTATCCAAAACTGCAAATGTCCCTCTAGGATATCTATGGATAAGATCCAGAGCATCCTTATATCCAACCGAAGAGTCCTGTCTACCTAACAGGAATACACTAGGTTTAATAAAATCGGACTGGTCAATTTTAAATGAAAACCCATAATTCTGCTTAACCTTATTTAGAAACTTTTCATCTCCTATTTTACAACCACTTAAAATCTCTTTGTTATACCTCATCCAAGTATATTCATTAAGGACAACGTTATTATTTTTAAAATCTTCTAATTCATCATCTGATAAGCTTTCTATAAATTTCTCATCTGCACTTAATATTTCATGCTTCTCGACTGTTCTGTTTTCGGGGAAAGGAGTAATAACAGGGCATACAAATGCAGCACCAAGTATTTGATCTTGATGTTTTTCAATTATGCCTCTAGCTATATAGCCACCATAGGATTCACCAGCAATGACGTATTCTTGATCAGGAATGACAGCTTGTATAAAATCTAAAACAGCATTCAACATTTCATCAGAACTGCTTATTTCGTTATATTCTTTTGTTCTTCCCATTCCAGGAAGGTCAATATAAATACGTCGCCAGCCCTTCCTCTTAGTAAATATAGGTTCCATACAACCACTCATTAATTGATGGTCAGGGGAATATCCATGTATCATTAAAATCGGTATACCTTCCCCAAAATCTTCATAATATAGTTCAGCCTGGCGGACTTTGCAATATGCCATAGTATTCCCTCTTTCTTTAAATTCCTTACTTCCATGTAAAAAGAAGCACTGTTCAGTTCGTGATATTGAGGGAAAGCCATCTATATTTTAAACTTTCATGCTCATCGTCACGGTTCTTATATTAAATCCTAACTTTTCATAAGATTTTATTGCATGATTTCCTTCATATGCACTTAGACGGATTTCAGAATATCCATCTATTTTTAGATGGTCTATCCCCTTTTGCATTAACTTTTTTGAAATTCCAATCCCTCTGAATTCTTCCAAAACAAATAACTCGTAAATAAATCCGTTCTTCTTATCTGTAAATTGGTCTTTGCTTGCCCCTATAAGAATCCAACCCATTAGTCTATCGTTTTCTGTTGCTATTAAATAATAGCTTCCCTTCTGTAAAAGCGGTTCAATCAGCTGGTTCATTTTTTCATTCGTAGGTTTTACTTCACCTAATGTACCGTCAAATATAGCTTGTGGAGAAAACAAAAAAATCTTTTTAAGTTCCGTTTCATTCGGTTTCCTAATATCCATAGTTTTCCCCCCTTCCTATCCTAATACTCCAATCTTCCATTGACATCATCTTAAATTCTCCTTCAACATCCAACTTAAAGGGGTAATCAATTCAAGAGAGTTGCCATCGGGATCTTGAAAGTAAATGTCTGCGTGGGCATGAGGGGTATTAGGAAGAACAAGGGGCTGCATGTCAGGTGGAAAGTCGAAAGCTGTTTTTATCACAATCCCCTTATCGCCCAGCCATTCCTTTGCGTGTTCGATATCTTTTTTGTCCACATGTAAGGCGACATGTCTTAGCGAAGGATGGTAAAGGGTTTGCACTTTATCCGTTTCCCACAAGCCTAACCAGCTGCGTCCCTTCTCGATCCAGAAGAAAGCTAATGTCTCATTTCGATAGGCTAGTTCTAATTCCAGTAGTTCATAGAAGGTTTGATACAGGTAGATGTGCTTCATACAGGCCTTTGATCATGATTTGGCTCTCCTCTTCTTTTCCGATGAAAAAAGGGTCATTATCCCTTCAGCTCTTCGTTTTATCAATGATGCGAATTGGGTTTCCCGAGCGATCTTGAAAGATGGCGTATCTACCTGGTGGGATATCACATGGTTCCTTCACAAAATCCAATGTGCCGTTTTCATGGTAAAATCGATCAACACTATCCACGATGAAAACACCACCGGCCGAGAATCCTTCCCCGTCATCTTCAAGCATTAACTGCACGTCACTACCCGGCAGTTTCAACGCAACCGTATGGTCCCCTTCCTGCCAAGCTTCTTCAAATCCTAACACTTCCCGATAGTAACGGGATGAACCTTTTAAATATTTGACTGGATGACATAAAAAAGCTAATTTCATCAGCTCGCCTCCCATATATTTTTCATTCACTACGTCCTATTTCTTTCTGTCGACTACAATCGAATGATTCAATTTTTCTAATTCCTCAAGGAATTTATCACGATTGTCCGGGGATATAAGCACCATTTTGCCATTCCCATATATAATCTCTAACCGGTCGAGTGAAAGTGCTGGAGATGATAACGGATTAAAGGTTCTTCTTATCGATTTGATTTCATACACCGGAATGATTTTATGGATGAACGCCGACCGGACCACCAAGCTATTATTCTCGATTACATAATAGGTCGTAAACCATATCCACAGTATTAAACCGGCAACCGGAACGCCTATATAAAGACTTGTAAGATCTTGATCCATGAACAGCGGGATGAAGACTGCGATGATGATCCCTAAGAAAACAGGATAGGTCCACCAGTCTTTTTTCGATTGAAATTTCATTTAAATACTCCTTTTACTCGTTATAGAATGCTCAAACAAACCATTCCAAGCATTCCCCTTCAGCAGGTTGGCTATATATACGATTTGTCCGATATGATACGAATAGTGATACATTTGTCTTTCAAGGGCTTCAATCAAGGTTTGAGCTTCTTTTTTAATCAATATTTCTCGAAGTAGATGTTCCTTCTTTATGGCATGCAGTGAATAAAGGAGCACATTCCAACCCTTTTCCCAAACCTCGACTAACTCTTTACGGGTAGTAATGTCAGACTCGATTTCCGAGTCTCGATTCCAGGACTTTTTCTCCCCATCGGTATGTAAAAAGTCCGTCCATCGAGACATCATATTTTCACTCATATGCTTCACGATGCTGGCAATGCTTTTGGATTGATTATTCGGAGACCAAAATAACATGTCCTCACTAAGCTGATTCATCGCCTTATCTGCCGTATTTTTCATATCCTTAAACCGCAATTTAAACACCCTAATATATTCAGAAGAAATATCGTTTGACATCGTATCATCCCCTTGGTATTTATTTCTCTATTTAAGTGGGCATTTCCTTCTCCCCATCACGCTCAAATTGATTTAGGAGTAAAAATTGGAAATCCATCAAATAATAATCCGGTAATTCATTTTAAATAAAGGAGATGTTTTTTATCAGAAACCTATTCATGAAGGCAGCGCTATTGTTTATGTCAGTCGCCTTACTTTTTAATCCCCTACATCCGGAGGCGAAAGGAAAAGCCAATCCCCCAAGGCAATGTATGGATGAATCGTCCGTCCAACTTCAACATGCTTTACGGAAACTTTGGATCGATCATACGATCTGGACAAGAAGCTATATTGTAAGTGCCATCTCAGGCCTGGATGACCAAGAAAAGATATTGGCACGTTTATTAAAAAACCAGGATGATATCGGAAATGCCATTAAGCCCTATTATGGGGAGGAAGCCGGTAACAAGTTGGCTCAACTGTTAAGGGAACACATTCAACTTGCTGGAAAAGTGGTCGAGGCAGCCAAAAGCGGGAATCAAGATAACTTCAAGAAATACAATGCTGAATGGTATAGGAACGCGGATGATATCGCCCTTTTTCTCAGCCAAGCCAATCCGAATTGGGACAATGAAGAACTGAAGGAGCTATTATATACACATCTGCAATTGTTGACGGACCAAGTGAGTGCCAGGCTTAAAAAGGATACCGACGCTGAAATTGTCGCATTTGATCAAGGTGAAGACCATATCATTAAGCTGGCGGATGTCTTAACCAAAGGAATTATCAAGCAATTTCCAAAGAAGTTTTAAGGGATTGCTGTTTTGAACGACATCTAGCAATTAAGTAGCGTTCTTCTATAAAAGAATGCTACTTTTTTTCTGTATATTTTTATATAATGGAAATTACTAACAATAAAAGAGGTGGTTATATGGAAAAACCATTTGAAAATTTCCCTACTTTAGAAACGGAACGACTAATTTTGAGAAAAGTGACGTGGGATGATATTGAAGATATACATGCTTATAGTTCGAATGAAGAAGTAACAAAATACGTCACGTGGGAAACCCACAAAACACTAGCTGATACTAAAGAGTTTATTGAATTTGCTTTCACCCAATACGAGAATAAGCGAATCGCTCCCTGGGGAATTCAGTATAAAGAAAACGGAAAGATTATTGGAACCATTGACTTTGTCTCTCACCACGGAGGGCATCATGTAGCTGAAATCGGATATGTACTTTCTCAAGACTATTGGGGGAAAGGCATCATGACAGAAGCTGCCAATGAAGTGATTGCATTCGGCTTCGACCGGATGGATGTCGTTCGGATTCAAGCCAGATGTTTTGTAGACAATAAAGGATCCTCACGCGTAATGGAGAAAACAGGGATGTCCTTTGAAGGAACCATGAGAAAAATGATGTTCGTAAAAGGTAAACATCAAGATGTCAACATGTACTCCATCCTGAAAGAAGAGTTCGCCTCCCTTCATAAACCCAGGAAAGAAAAGGCAAATAATATATAAGTAGCTTGTGCTATCAAGCTGCTTTCTACTTTTGCAAGATAGTCAGTTTCAAATTGGGAAACTGGTAAAAATTATTCCAGCATCAAAGTGATAATTGAATGAAGTGATCTGTTCGATATCACTATCGATGAATGATTAAGGAGTGATGAGGAGTTGACGGAAAAGATAATTCAAGATAGTAAACAATTGAAATTCCTCGATCTGAAAGGTTATTTCATGCTTGTTGCTGGTGTTTTGTCGGGAATTTTACTTGTGAGCTTTCTCAAAAATGGAGAAGTGAATTGGACAATTACGGGTGCTACGTTTGCTTTTTCGGTGTTAGGATTTTTCATTTTATTACTTATTAGAGTTGAAATGAAAAGGGCAAGGACAAGTCCTAAATAATCGGGGAATACATATATGTGAGGGGTGGCAAACTAGCCACTCCTTTTATTCTCTTTGGTCAAAAGTGAACCTTGCTGCAGAAGAAAAAACGTAGCAATTGTCAACGGTAAATGTACCATTAACATAGCCTTTTTCTAATTCACTACTATCTTTATCTATTCTATATAAAAACACACGTTATCGATTACTTATAATCGATAACGTGTGTTTTGAACGATCATTCGGCTGTTGCTTTCCCTAGGCTACGACTGCTGGGGCTGAACAATAAGCTCTATCTCTTCTTCATCATGATCATTGGTTTTTCCCTACATCTATTTGTTGTCATCTCTATTTTGATTAAGGTCTATGAAAATTGACGGTATTCCCATCACGGTCAAACCATCCTCTAAACGCCCAGTTAATATATCCTCCATCACCTTCGTTAACAAATGTTCCTTCTTCAAATACCCAGACTCCGAATGTAACACCATCGTAATCTACCGTATCAAAGTACTGTATACCTTGTAAGCCGTTTGAATTATAGCCTTGACTCAAGTTCATCACCATTACATTATATGTCTGGCCTGCTTCAAAGAACGATTTTTCCATTGCTCCCTTGACAAAGCCGCTTCGATTGTCAGCCGTTTTCTTAGCATCAGCAATAGCTTGTCCAATAGCAACTGGATCAACCGTTACCTCTCCTCCAACCTCTGCTGCTTCTGCTATGCCAGTATTTCCCCAAAAAGTCGGTAGAGCTAATGGTGTCGCTAACACAGATAACCCCAATGCAGAAGTTACAATAAATTGTTTCGCTCTTCTCATTCGATCTCCTCCTTTTAGATGTTATACTTTCTTATTACCGTAATTCTACAAAAATAAACAAATATTTTGAATATTTATAAAATTAAGGAATATTACCTATATATATTCAATTTTATATTGTCTACAATTCTGATGTTTCAGTATTTCGATTAAACATTCCATAAGCAAATAAGTCTTAAAAGTGGGAATTAATCCTCACTTTTAAGACTTTGTACCAGTCGTTATGGTCTTATAGAGACACTGATTCAGTAGATTTTAAGAATTGAAGAAGTTCTGCATTGAACTCTTCAGCATGCGTCACATTAAATCCATGTGGACCTCCCTTAATTACTGCAAGACGACTATTAGGAATGCGTTCATGTGCTTTTTGCCCACTAATTTCTAATGGCACGATGACATCTGAATCACCGTGAATAACTAATGTAGGTACGTTGAACTTATCTAAATCTGCTCGGAAATCTGTTTTACTAAATGCTGCGATACAATCAAGAGTTCCCTTTGGTGAAGCAAATGCTGCAATGTCACGATTGTATAATCTGAATTCTTCACTTACGAGATTCTTTTTGTCCTCAGAAGCGAAGAAATTCGTTGTGAAATTATCTAAGAATGCAATTCGATCTGCTTTTACTCCATCTTGCAATCCTTTGATGGCTTCATCATCGAACCCACCATCTGGATTATCCGCGGTTTTGTAAAGGTAAGGAGGTACGGCCCCTGCCAATACGGCTCTTGATACACGCTCTGTTCCGTACGTTCCTATATAACGAGCAACCTCGCCACCACCCATTGAGAAGCCTACCAATGTTACATCCTGAAGATCCAAATGCTCTAAGATCTTATTTAAGTCTGCTGCAAACGTATCATATTCGTATCCATTCCATGGCTGTGAAGATTGACCGAATCCCCGACGATCATATGTGATCACACGGTAACCAGCCTCGACTAATGCAGGCACTTGTTTTTCCCAAGACCTTCCGCTAAGTGGCCAACCGTGAATTAATACGACCGGTTTTCCAGATCCTACATCCTCAATGTGAAGCTCGATTGGGGCACCATTTTCATGACCTACTGTAAGTTTACTCATTATAAATTCCTCCCTTTACTTTGATTTATATTTCGCTAAATTATATTTTGCAAAACATAATTTATAAAACCATATTATTCCATTCATTAAATATTGTCAACGATTATATTTTGCAAAACACTTTTTTAATTTAGCATCATATGCTAAGCTATAGGAATAAATAACCAATAGGAAGTGTAACCATGGAAAATGATCAACTACAACTAGAGGACCACTTATGCTTCTCTTTGTATGCCTGCTCAAGAGCAATTTTACGCCTTTACCGCCCTTACCTAGATGAACTTCAACTCACTTATCCTCAGTATCTCGTCTTAGTTACATTGTGGGAGAAACCACAAAGAACCATTAAAGAATTAGGGAATGTCCTTAATCTCGATACAGGCACACTGACACCTTTACTCAAACGAATGGAAGCAGCAGGTCTTATCGATCGTCACCGTGACACGATAGATGAACGTATCGTGAACATCCATATTACTCAAGCAGGCAAAGCCCTACAGCAAAAAGCATCTTGTGTTCCCCAATCCCTATTCGACGCTACTGGTTTAAGTAAACAGGAACTAAATGAAATAAACGAAACAATACTACACCTATTACACCAGCTGAATGCAACAGATAAGAAATAGATAAATGAAAAAATCCACTTTATAGAGTGGATTTTTTTGTGCAGCCAGTCCGTGATCAGCAGCAACCGAAGATATGAAATGAGCGTAAACTGCCTAAGGGTTATTGATTTTAGATGATGTTGGTACAAATGTTGTAATCAAGGATACAGATGGAACCGTTTATGAAGAAATTGAATAGATGTAAGAAGGACCTCTACTTAGGCCCTTTTTTCATTTATTCGGCTAGAATAGAATGATTGAAATATACTAGCCTAAAATAATGTTTGTCAAACGGTTTACCGCCGTATGTATTGTTTCTTTCCCCTCTACACATGCCATTGCAACCCCATAAATGCCCCAACTCCAAAAAGTGGCAACTGCATAATGTTCTTCCTTCACGCCATGCTCTTTATCTAATAAAGCTTGCAAAGTTTCCGTCAAACGTTGTTTAATTTCAGAGTCCATTTTCAATTTGAATTCTTCAAGAGCATGTTGACATTGTAGGGATAAGTTTATTTGAGTACCTATAATAGCCTGTAGGGACATACTAATCGTTTGTTCATCAATGACTTCTTGTAATGCTATGTCTTTAAAAATCTCTTTCGTAAGAACTTCTTTTTGAATCACATCAATCAAATCGTATTTATCAATGAAATGATAGTAAAACGTGGAACGGTTGATCTCTGCTTCTTTTGTAATATCAGATATGGTAATCTCACTAAACTTTTTTTGTTTAATCAGTCTCATAAAACCATTCATGATATTTTGTCTTGTCCGTTCAATCCGAGGATCTTGTTTTTTCATTTGTACCTACCTTTTCAAAAATGTTTTTTTAACACTTGTTGGATTAAATGAATGACCCGATTATAACAGAAAAAAGCAATAAAAAAAGCAATACGTGATCCACGGACCACATATCGCCATTTACAGGTAGTGACAGATTAGAAGCTTTGTGCCAATTGCTTTGCACGCTCGATGCCTGATGCTTTAATTTCCTCGGCTTTATGTCGAATTGCATGATGACCTTCAATAAATAAACTCTCAAATTCCGTAATACCCATGATGGCCATCAATTGTTTTAAATAGAGATTGCCTAGCTCTAAATGGGCTAAAGGATGACCCTCTGAATAAAAGTCACCACGGGCTTGAATGTGAAGCACTTTCTTACCTTGAAGTAAGCCTACAGGGCCTTTTTCCGTATATTTAAACGTTTTACCAGGTACAGCCACCACATCAATATATGCTTTCACAACGGCTGGGAATAAATAGTTCCATAACGGCGTTACGAATATCATTTTATCTGCAGAAATAAATTGATCAAGAATAACGTTTAGGCGACTAACTTTCGCTAATTCCTCAGTTGAAAGAGCGTCAATTGGCTGTCCAGCCCTAAGTTTCCCCAAACCACTGAAAGCATCTGCATCTAAGTTAGGGATTTCTTCCTTAAACAAATCCACGGTTATGATTTCATCCCTTGGGTTTGTTTCTTTATATGTTTCAATAAATGCCTTGCCTGCTGCCATACTATATGATCCATTTTCATCATTTGGATTTGCTGTAATAAATAACATCTTCGCCATAATAAATCCCTCAAATTCTATATTTTTTTTACAACAACTGTTGTAAATATAGTATAAAAAAATTCATCAACTAAACAAACAATCAATTTTCTTAAATTGTTGTAAATCCAACATTTAGCTAGAAATGACTAAAAAGTGAATACTCGAAATAATTTTCAATCCTGTCACGAAAGTCTTCGTTTTAAAGTTTGCAATTCCATCTAAAAAGTCATAATATAAGTATATTCTTATATAACAATATTTAGAGGTGATGAAATGGATTTTCTTTTACTGGAGAAGCAATTGAAAGCAGTAGCAGATGGAAATCGACTTACCCTCCTTTCTTGTTTGAAAGGTGGAGAGGTATGTGTATGTGATTTAGTCGATGTGCTTGGTTTATCGCAGCCTGCCGTCAGTCAGCAGTTAAAGAAGCTGGAGGAAGCCGGAATTATTGTGGCCCGTAAAGTGGGGACATGGAAACATTATCGGTTAGTAGAGGACCAAACGCCCCTTATGCAGACGGTACTCGCTCAATTAGAGAAGCAAGATACATGTCAGTGCGGATCTGAATGTGATGCTTCGTCATGAGTGAACATCCTTAAAGTCCGATCTTGATGGCATACGTGTAGCTATTCATTGACAAAAAAGCACTTTGAAACAATCAAGTTATAGGGGGATTTATCATGACTAAAACGCTATATTTTTTATGCACAGGTAACTCTTGCCGTAGCCAAATGGCGGAAGGTTGAGCAAGCATAATGAATATGACCGTTGAAGGAAAAAACTACTTAACACAGGCCATTGAAGGTTCAGAAGTGAAAACACTTCGATTTTACGGGATTGCCGGTTGTTGTGGAGTGAATCTTGGTGTCGGATTAGATGACGCACAAGCTACTGACGAGGTCGCCTTGATTGAAGGAATCCAAGTAGCCGTTGATTCCCAAGTGAAAGCACAATTAGAAGGTGTGACGATTCATGCGGAAGTAGAAAATGGTGAAATGGGTTTAGTGTTACTAGGTTTTACCCCAACAAGTTGCTTATACATTTTACAAAAATCATATTAATTGAATGATGAAGTAGATAAGTAGACTCGTGCTACCTCTTTTTTCATCACTATATAAGTAAATTCTTATTTAAGGGGTGCTTTTATCATGAAAACATTTAATATCTTAAATCAGCAGGCATGTTGCGAGCCTTCAACAGGGTGTTGCACGCCGGAATCATCGTTACCGGTAGCCATTATCGGGGCAGGTCCTGTTGGATTAGCTGCCGCTGCTCAACTGGCTGCAAGAAAACAGCCCTTTCTCTTGTTTGAAGCAGGAGATGAAGTAGCGACAAGCGTCCGGTCATGGGGACATGTGACACTATTTTCTCCTTGGCAGTATAACATCGATGCAGCAGCCAAAACGTTACTCCAGCAAACGGACTGGCAGGAACCAAATGGCGAAGAAATCCCAACAGGTCATGAATTAATCGACTTATATTTAAAACCTTTGACGGAACTGGAACAGATCAAGCCATTCATTTATACAAATCATCCTGTGATTGCCCTTAGCCGTCAGAATAATGACAAGATGAAATCAAAGGCTCGTAACGATCAGCCGTTTGTCATTTATACGGAGGTAGAAGGTGAATTGAAGACATTCCAAGCGCGTGCAGTGCTGGATGCAACTGGTACATGGGGAAATCCGAATCCTGCCCAAGGAAACGGTGTCTGGTTGCCTTCTGAAAAAGCATTGGCCGAACGAATCGATTATCACATTCCAAATGTAGCCGTAAACGCCTCGCTTTATTCAAATAAAAAGGTTGCAGTTATCGGAGGTGGGCATTCAGCCATTAATTCATTGCTAAATCTGGCGGAGTTGAAGAAACAAGCTCCTGACACAGACATTACATGGATTTTACGCAAAGAGAACGTCGAAATGGCGTATGGTGGAGAGCAAAATGATGAACTGATGGCACGTGGAGCATTGGGCTCGCGTATTCGTCAGCTTGTGGATGAAGGAAAAATTAACGTGGTCACCCCGTTCTTCATTTCCTCTTTAAAAGGAACGGATAACATTTCAATCATGGGTACACAGCGTGGCGAAGCAATCGTTTTAGAAGGTTTTGACCGCCTAATTGTCAATACAGGCAGTCGTCCAGACTATACGATAAACGGAGAGCTGCGTTTAACCATTGATTCCACAACGGAAAGTGTGGCGGCACTCGCTTCTCTCATCGATCCAAATGAGCATAGCTGTGGAACCGTGGAGGCGCATGGTGAAACCACTTTACGTCAGCCTGAGCAAGGCTTTTATGTCGTAGGTGCAAAAAGCTATGGTCGGGCTCCAACCTTCTTAATGGCAACCGGCTATGAACAAGTTCGCTCGATTGTAGCCTTTTTAGCTGGGGATGAAGAAAGTGCAAAACATGTTGAACTAAGCCTCCCTGAAACCGGGGTATGTAATAGTGGTGCAGGTGGATGCTGTTAAATGTAGGGCTGCTAGTGGAAACTAGCAGTCTTTTTTTAAGAGGATTATATCTGATTGGTCAAATCCTGCTCGGAGTATGACTCCGAATCAAAAATATCAATCCCTAGGAAATCTTCACAGATAGTATCCGAAAAATGAAACACTATGGATTCAACGTCAGGATGAAAAATAGACTTTCTTGGTTTTTCATCACTCAGTCTGAAAGAATAATACGTCTTTCCATCAGTAGTAACTTCCTTTTTAAAAATGTGCCCTTTATCAGCAAGCATTTCCATTCTCCTTGCCGTTTCCCCTCCTAACTCTATTCCAACGATTGGAATCCCTTCTCCAAAATCTAACATGATATCATCGTTTCCTGGAAGTTCTTTCGAGGAAGTAATCTTATATGTAGATGGTTCACAAAAGTAAATATACGCCATCTCCACTTCCTTATCATAAGTAACTTGAGCTCTGCTTCCCATAAGGTTTGTCCCCCAAGTTCAATGGATTTACAGACTATTTTAGAGACTGAGATCGATTGAAAAAATGCCAATATTTTGATTATTTATGTTAAAGTGAAAGTAATATCGTGATAATCCCTACTTAAATTTAAATTGTCGAAGGGTGTTAATTTAATATGGATCTAACTTTTACTTCATTTTTAGTCATTATAATAATAATTTAAATCGTAATAAATATTTATTTATACGCCCAGCTTAAAAGATATCAGGTAAATGATAGGTCTCATAAAGCTAAGTGGCAACAGGTCATGGGACTTCATAATCCGGTAAACTTAATAGGATGGTTCTTTTTAACTCTGGCTTTATTTTTGGGTGCCATAGTATTAATAGTCGAAGCATTCAACCCATAAAAGTATTGGAGAAAAAACGATGAAATCTAAAATTCTTGATCTTATAATTTATATTTTATTAATTGCCTTTTGTACTTATTGGCTAATTTCTGAAGAATCACCTGCTGTATATCGGGGGATCTATGCTGTATGTGCAGCACTTTTCCTTGGATATAAAATCAAAAAACTCAAAGAAAGTAATTCATAACAAAGAAGAATCTCCCTGATCTACTAATCGGGGAGTCCTTTTTTTGTTGATAAATGTTAATTATCTAGGCTATGTTTTTAGAGGAAAAGGTATGATTGTAAAAAAATATACAAATCAAAGGATGATAAAATTATGGATGCGGATTTAAAGATACAATTAAGAGAATTAGAAGAAAGTCACATAGGACTAGAAGTACGTAAAAGTCGTAAAAAACTAGATGAAATACTTGCAGACAATTTCTTTGAAATAGGTAGTTCTGGGTATATGTTTGATAAAAAAGAATGCCTTGAAACTGGAGTTGTGCTGACTAAAATGTCACTGCATAACTATGAAATTTATCCGTTAGCACCAGATGTAGTTTTATCTACTTATTTTATTGTAGATAGAACTAGGAATCGTAACACTTATCGCAGTTCTATCTGGAAATATATCGATGGCAGATGGCAATTATATTTTCATCAAGGCACTATATCACCATTGCAGTTAAGTGAAGTTCTAATAGAAACCAAATAAGTTGGGAAAATTTAATGAGTAATTGTATACAACAATTCCCCAACTGTTTCACCGATACTAACCGAATAATTAAACACGGAAAAACACAGGGCCGTTAGAGAAGCAATAAAAGTAAAAGTGATAATTGATGTAGGTACATTTAGATATTTAGATATCTGAGCAATTAATTGTCTAATGATAACTTCCTCCTAAAAAAAATCAGTAGCCTAATATTAGTTTTACTTTGTAAATAAGTAATTCCCTACTTAGTAATACCAAATATTCTATAAGATTACCATTCAAATATAAAACTCGAAATAATTGCAAGGATAAAAACGATAAGAAAGAACTCAAGATAATATCTTTTCTCTTTTTTATCTTTTTTCCCTTCACTCATTCTCCAACCAAAAAATAGAAATATAAACATGGAACTAATACTATATCTCAGCAACGAGAGTATATAGTCAAACACAGGTTTAGTCTGTGTAATACTTCCTCCCTCCACTTTATTACTTACTAATAAGATAGAGACCGCCAAACCAAATAAGAATCCATAAAACGCCCATTTTCGAAGGTTTTTTTCCATACATCATTTTCTCCTAACAATCATTGTTGTTTTCTTAACCGCTTATGCCGAAAAGAATAAATAAGTGGATTTACTATGCCAAAAACTATAATGATCAAAAACATGGAGGTAGCCATCGCATCTCCACCCAAACCAAGTTCATCGACAATGATCGCGTCATAGAAGACAACTTGGGCAGATACAATGATGGATAGTAGGGACATGCTGATAACAGTTGCGGCATTGATGAATTTATTTAGTGTTTTTGGCAAGATAATTCCTATAAACAAAAGAAAGCCCACGATGACAAACGTAAAAAGAATGGGCCTTAATAGAGTAAAAACACCAACTGTTTCAAATGACTCGTATGTATACATATTCCCTCCACTACTATTCTGTTTATTACATTATAAGGTTTTATAAGTATTTTGAGTGATTAAATTCCATAAAACTCTATACCCCCCGCAAACCCAACTTTAATTTCACACGGTTAAAAGAGAAGTTCTCCAGAAAGGGCTGTAAGGGTTTCTGTCTGTGCACCAAAAACAATCGAAGAACTTGAGAAAGGATTGATCGTCCTTAGACGTTTGCTAAACGATCTTAGCTACTATTGTTTGCCATACAATTATAATATTGTTTGGTTTTTTTGTGCATGTTATGATGATTCAAATCTAGTTGGAGTATAAGAAAATAGAATAATTAGTTTTCTAGAAAGGGGGTTCAATCGTGTTAAAGAAAGAAAGTGTAAAAGCGTTAGACGAACAAACAGCTACGTTACAAAGTTACATTCGTTCTCCAGAAAAACAAAAGTCGTTATACAAGCGTACATTATTTGTTGTAAGTATTTCACAAATCTTTGGTGGTGCAGGGTTAGCCGCAGGAGTAACTGTGGGGGCACTACTTGCACAGCAAATGCTCGGCACAGAAGCTTTCGCTGGACTCCCTTCAGCTCTACTCACTTTAGGGTCAGCAGTAGCAGCATTATTTGTAGGGAAACTTTCTCAACGTTATGGGCGTCGTACAGGTCTGTCAACCGGTTTTATCGTCGGTGGACTTGGAGCAATAGGAGTCATCATTGCAGCAATAATAAATAGCGCATACCTATTATTCCCTTCCCTGCTTGTTTATGGTGCCGGGACAGCAACTAATTTACAAGCTCGTTATGCAGGTACGGACTTAGCGAATAGTAAACAGCGAGCGACTGCCATTAGTATGACAATGGTTTTCACAACATTTGGTGCCGTGGCAGGTCCAAATTTAGTCAATGTGATGGGGAATTTCGCTCTCTCTATTGGTGTTCCCTCTCTTGCTGGTCCTTTTATTTTAGCAGCAGCAGCATATATCTTAGCAGGTATTGTCCTTTTCATCATGCTTCGTCCAGATCCACTCGTTATAGCAAGAATGATAGAAGCAACGAACCAAGAACCTAGTGATAAAGGAAATTTGACAGCAACTGAACATACAGAAGACAAAAAGGGCATAATGGTTGGGGCAACGATTATGGTTCTTACTCAAATTGTAATGGTGGCTATTATGACAATGACACCCGTTCATATGAGACATCATGGACATAGCTTGGGTGCAGTAGGTCTTGTTATCGGTTTTCATATAGGTGCCATGTATCTCCCTTCCCTGATTACAGGTTTCCTAGTTGATAAGTTGGGGCGTACTACGATGGCTATTGCTTCAGGAACTACGTTGCTTCTGGCAGGTTTACTATCAGCATTTGCACCAGGAGATTCTATAGTTCTTCTAATAATTGCTCTTTCTTTACTTGGATTAGGATGGAATTTTGGTTTGATAAGTGGGACTGCACTTATTGTTGATTCAACCAAAACTTCCACAAGGGCTAAAACACAAGGTTCAGTGGATGTTTTGATTGCGTTGTCAGGAGCTGCTGGCGGAGCATCGTCTGGAATGATTGTGGCAGGTTCAAGTTATCTAACATTATCATTGATTGGAGGGATTTTATCCTTATTACTAATTCCAGTGGTGATATGGTCTCGTGGAAGTGAAAAATAAAAACTGTTTACTAACGGGGAAATCTCTCAAACTTCATTTCATTCATTTATCGGTCAGTTTGGCGGTTTTATCGGTCTAGCCTGCTATATATCGGTCAATTTGGGCATTATATCGGTCTAACTTGCCTATTTATCAGTCTAATGCTTTGTCCTTGATGAATCCAGCTTACACAAAGGGACGCGCCTATTTAATCAGCACGTCCCTTTTGGATTTAAGCTTGTTTCAATACTTTTCGATCGATGACGAAGTTCCCTATTGGAATGAAGGATGCGATGAAGATAAGGGCCATTCTGAAAAAGGACCATTTCATCCTCAAGCCTACATATAATAGTAATAGTCCAAATGCGATGAAAAGCCCTCCATGTATGCTGCCTAATATTCTCGTAATCTCCTCATTACCCATGATGAATTTAGTTGGTAGGCCCACTCCGAGTAATAGAACATAGGAGATTCCTTCTATGATTGTGACGAACCTGAACCAGCCCATGGCTGTAGAAAACATTCGTTTATCCCCCACTCCATTTAAAAGTTTATTTCGCTATCATTATAAGGCACAAATATGAACCCTATATGAACGAACCATTACATTTGAGATCTTGAAAACACATGACAAAAACATACAAATCCCTTACAACAAGGGATTTGTAATCACATCGAACCTCCCCCTTCTCGGATTTACCGTTACATGTATTAACAGTTCTTTAGTCCCTTTGCGGTGTTTTTCCTTCCCCTGCACGTAAGAATCACTATCCAAACGAATTGTATACGTGCAGTTACAACAAGGAGGACAAACATGAAGAAAATTATATGCTTGATCATTACGATTTCGATTTTCATGATGGGAATGGCGATGCCTACTAAAGGTGAAGCTGCCCTGGGAGATCGTACACTATCAAAAGGTAC
Source organism: Peribacillus sp. NPDC097295 (assembly GCF_044761665.1). Classification (NCBI taxonomy): domain Bacteria; kingdom Bacillati; phylum Bacillota; class Bacilli; order Caryophanales; family Bacillaceae; genus Peribacillus; species Peribacillus sp. NPDC097295. The sequence continues at coordinate 130,155 of NZ_JBIWCW010000007.1, read as the reverse complement.
AAGCCATAGTGATGTAAAAGAACTACAAGAATTATTGATGACAAAAGGGGACTATCCCTATTATGAAGCCACCGGTTACTACGGTTCGATTACAAAAGAAGCCGTGAAGGATTTCCAGAAGGAATCGAACCTGAAAGCCGATGGAATAGCTGGCTTACAAACGAATCATAAAATACAAGTTCTTCGCACGGGGGACATCGGTAAGCGTGTGGCCGATTTACAAAAACTATTGAAGGTGTGGGATGTTTACACTTCAACGGTTGATGGCATTTTCGGCAGTGGTACAAAACAAGCCGTCTCTACCTTTCAAAAACAAAAAGGATTGACCGCCGACGGAATTGCCGGGGCAAAAACTATGAGTAAGCTAGAATCGAAAGCCAATTCAGTTAGTAACAGCTCGAAGACATTAACCCTTTCCAGCACAGCTTACACAGCAAGCTGTCAAGGCTGTTCGGGTGTAACGAGAATGGGCGTCGATTTGAAGAAATATGATGATGCAAAAGTGATAGCCGTCGATCCAAAGGTGATTCCTTTAGGTTCTACTGTGGAAGTGGAAGGCTACGGAAAAGCCCTTGCAGTCGATACTGGGGGAGCAATCAAAGGTAATAGAATCGATGTATTCATCGCAAAACAAGCGGATGCCTTAATTTGGGGTAAAAAAGATGTAAAAGTGACGATAATAGATTAATAATCTAGTAGTTTAATAACGACAAAAAAGAGCATGGTAACGAGACATGCTCTTTTTTGTCGTTTACTAGTGTTTTAAGAACTAACTCGCTTTTTTCAGTTCCTTGGCCGGACCCCAAATCTCATTGGCCCAATCAGGATGATCGATGAACGGATTGCGGTTGTGCTGCCATTTTTCATAAATGACATTATTACGTTTGCTCTCAAATTCGTCGACTGGATCGAGTTCATTCCACTTCAAAAGCGTTGATAGCTTTCCATGAAGCGCCTTTGGATACGTATTGACCGTATCGGACATTTCCAAGTCAACCTCACCATTACCTTCATAGCGAACCGCCATATAAAATAACATGCGGGCGACATCGCCTTTAACATTGTTAGGTGGCTCCCATGAATCCGAATCAACCTTACAATCACAGCCGCTATATACCTGTCCTCCATTGTCGAAATCCAGATGTCCTCGTTTACTATTCACCGACACATCTTCTGGGCGAAGGTGATGAAGGTCTGTCCCGGGACCTACGCTTGTCCCAAAATTACCATGGGATTTAGCCCATACATGCTCACGGTTCCACTGTCCTGAATTTCCTCCATTTGAACTTTTCGAAATGGATTTTCCAGAGTACAGCAAGATGACGTTCTTAGAATTCTTAGGATCTTCATCTGCATCCTTTATGCCATCCCATACTTGAGCGTATGTTAACTTTGTCTGACTTTTAATGATGGTGTGTAGCGTAGCTTTCAATTCATTGCCCGTTTTTCCGGACGCTTTCTGATAATATGCTTCAAGAGTCTTTTCCTCTGATACTTTCAGACTGAAACGAGCTATCACTTCTGACGACTTGTCCTTTGCTGTTACAGCGACAAGATAATCTCCGACTTTATCGGTTGGAAGAGTCAACGTGGAGCCAGCTATTGTACCGATTGTAGACGAAAAGGTTAGTGAATCGTTATCAGGATCTTCAAAGTACTCACGTAGATCAAGAGTGACCGTCGAACCCACTTTCACATCTACATTTTTCATTGTTTTTGTTACTATAGGGGCTTTATTTTCCTTAGAAGCGAAAGGAGAAACAATCGCTTCTCCTTTAGCATTCAAAAATTTGATGTTCGTTGTGTCGACACCGTCTTTCGCCGTCCATTTCTGAACATTTTCGGCGCCTCTGATTTCTTTGATATTGTCGTTGTTAATGATGACTTCTTTTACCTCTTCACCACTGAAGTCAATGATTGCACCTGCTTTGGTCGGATCAAGGTTCACTTTGGTATTTTTCAAACCGGAACCCTGCAGTTTTGCCAAGTCACTCTTGATGAAGATGCCCTCTTCGATGGTAGAGTCCCCATCAAGATCAATCAAAACGCTCGGTGACGCAATCGTAAGTTTTTTTGTTTTGAAATTTGATAGATGGTACGTCTTTTCTGGAACGATCGGTTCTCCTGCTCCTGACGCCGTTAAGTCCGTCTGAATCAATACAGGATCATGATCACTTGCCCGTCCATGGGTTTCCATGAAAGAGGAGTTAATATGGACGATGTCCACTTCTGTGGAATCTGCCATATTGTTGGATACAAGAATATGATCGAGTACTTGGGAGTTTCCTTGGTATGTGTAAGAGTAACGTTGTTCAAACGGTACTTCCTCAATCATATTTTTTAATTCCTTACCCTTTAACTCTTTAAGTGGTGCTGAGAATTCAAAATCATTAAAGTCTCCAAGCAGAACAACATGTTCATCAGGATTTTCTTCCTTGATTCCTTTGACAAATTGATTAACAATAGAAGCAATTTGTAACCTTTGAACCTCACTTGATAATACAGGTGGCTGATTTTTCCCGAATAAAGGTTGATCTCCGCCCTTGGAATTGAAATGATTGGCGATGACAACTACACTTTCTCCTTTAAACTCAAATTGAGCAGCCAATGGCTTCCTGCTTGAAGCAAAAGCGGCATTCGTCGGATTGATTCTCCCAGGATTCAAGGTAAGTTTATCACCTTTATAAGCAACAGATTCCGTCGAATTCCCTTTTGTTCCCTTAACTAATTGAACACGGTCTGTATTATACAAAAAGCCTACTCGGATATTTCCACCAGGTGCCCCGCCATCCGCTTTATCTTCTGGCGCAATATCAATATATTGATAGGCTGGTCCGTCTAACTCCTTGATTTTATCGATTACTTTCTGTGCACTTTGATTAGCTTCCGTCGTTCCGCTATCCGTTGCCCCGTCATTATCCTGCATTTCCGTCACGCCGATAATATCCGGAGCTTTTAGATTCGTAATGATGGAATTTGCTATTGTCGATACCTTTGAGTCAGCAGTTTGTGTGGAAAAATTCTCGATATTATAAGATGCGATTGATAGTTTTTCTTCATTTTTTGCTAATGACGTCACTTCCCGAGCTGTTTTTCCATCCTCTAATTTTGGAAGCTGCTTTTTGTCCGTTAGCACCCTATAGTTGCTATAGCCGTAGCTGATGACTCCCGTAACATTACTTTCAAAGTAATCTCCTGTTTTGGCGACAAATGTTTCATCATCCATATCCAATGTGATTCTTTCTGGGTTGTAGTCTTCTTCCGTTGCTTTCACTCCACCTACTGCCGTGGTTGTTTTCATATCTCCCGGAATCACAACCAATTCGCCATAATCTTGGGGTGCCACTACTTTCGGTTGATAGACTTCGACGAGCATTCCTTCTAAACTCTCATAAAAATCGATTCCGTCTTCTGTCGGTTCGAATTTTGTTAATTGATCATCATCTACATTTTCAGAAGGTGGGATGACATCCTCTCCTATGACAATCGGTTTCGGAATGTCTTGAGTGCCATCCTTTTTAATCGTCGTATTGGTCAATTCAGTCGTTGGCAAATCCGTCGTTTTCATTTCAGCGTAGCCTTCGACATACCACTCCACAACTTTACCATCCACCGTGACGGAATCTCCCGCTTTCAACCCATGTGCTTTGTTGTAGACAAGAATTCCTTCTGACGTCGTCAAATCAGTGTCGGGGTTCGGGTCTTGCATGTAAAAGTTATTGGCATCCTTTACATATGTGACGACACCTTTTACGTTAGATACGAGCTCGTTTTCATACGGTGAAAAATGATTCATTCCTTGAATGTCACGAATCTTCAAGTCATTCGTTTTCGTGACGATATAGGAAAATGTGAATACTTCCGATGTTTTGTCATTCACGGCGATTGCCTTGATGACTGTATCTTTCGTTAACGTTATCGGTCCTGTATATAACATGCTTGTAGAGGTCGGAGTAGAACCATCTAACGTATAATGAATCTTGGCATCCTTCCAACCTGTTTCAAGAGACACTTTCGTATTTTCACTGACTGTACCAGGATAAATGTCCGTGTACACAGCCGGTTTGTTCACCAATTCATAGTCTTCAAGCCCTCTTGGCTTAAGCTGATACGCATCATTGAATTGTGACGCTATTCCAGTGACAGAAATGATATCTCCTTCTTTAAAGGTCTTCAGGAAATCATCATAATTTGAACCATTCCGGTTATCATGTCGTACGAGGACAGAATTTCCTTTCTCATCTTGTGCTTTAAATTCGAATGTTCCATATGTGCCCGATGCTGCCAATTCCGTAATGGTCGCCTTTTCAATGGTGACTAGCTCGCCTTGTGTGGCATCATTGATTCCAGCCGCATCGATTCTTTGTGTTTCAGGAAGGGTAATCCCAGAAGAAACAACTTCAAGGGACGTGGGCTGAATTTGTAATTCTTTATTATAAGCAGAGACTTTTCCGATTAAACGAACCTTATCTCCTACCTTCACATCCGTTGTCCATGCAGTACCATACACATAAAGTCCAGCGGTTTGATCTTGGATGTAAAAGCCTTTTCCTCCCCAATAGCCAACTCCTGTCGTAACGATTCCTTCGATTTGCACGACATCTGTGGTATTCGTGCGTGCTTTTGCAAGGGAATCCAGAACCTTCACATCAGGTTGTTCTGGCGGTGTGCCACCATCGCTAATGATTGTATAGTTAGTTGGAGACTTTAAACCAGGAACGCTAAAATAAGCTTCCAGTGAACCGGTAATCGTCACCTGTTTTTGGAGTAGCTCCGGGTGATCCACTAAATTCAAGGCTGCCCGAATAGTAGTACCGTTAGGTAGCTGAACCGGCATAATTTTCGATGGATCCGTTTCATCCTCTCTATCGGCAATTCCTATATTGGTATTCACAGAAAAAGGTGCTCTTTGGACATAGCTTGTACCACTAGAAGCTGTTCCTACGATATATCCTTTCACCGTTTTACCTTTCCCACTATTATTCGCGATGGCTTCCGCTACAGATAAGAACTCTTCCGCTTTTGCGACCGCTGCATATGGTAAAATCGTTGATAAAACTAGCAATACAGCAAAGAAAATCTTGCTTATCCCATTCTTCTTCAAGCACTCAACCCCTCCAGTTTTTATTAAACCTTGGCGATGTTACATGGTCATTGAGTCTGAAATTTCTACCTATCTATTAAAAAATGGTCTCCCCTGTGACTGTGATGCCTGTTAACTTAACGTTTTTCCCACTTAGCTCTGTTGCATCCAAATTTCCTTCCACTATCACATTTGAAAAAGTAAAACTCTCAGGAAGAGTTCCTTCTAAGGTAAGATTTCCTTTGACCACAACATTTTTAAACGAAGAAAGGTTGGTCATATCCAAAGTGGTATCACCCTTGTATATTTTGGTTGGATCCGCCGGTGTCCCTGGTTCAGGATCTGTGGGTGTACCTGGTTCCGGATTTGGTGTAATCCCAGAAACGTCTTTAATACGTCCCTCTATGATTGGATTGACTGTCTTCAACTCGCTTACATAATCCCTTAGGTTCTCCCAATCCGGAAGTCCAATATCCGTCACTCGACCCGCTTCATATGCCTTCGCGAAGACCGTAAAGCCGTCTCCCCCCTTGGCTGTAAAGGCATTGGTGGCTACAATGTATTGCTTGGTTTTATCCAATTCACTATACGTTCCATCTTGGCCTTTCACTTCAACCTTTTGTACGCGTTGACCTGCATCCTTTGTGCTGTCGTAGGTGAACTTCATGCCGGAGACATGTAGGAAACCGCCACTCTCTCTCGGTGCTTGGCTCACGCTATGCTCCAATGCTTGCGTTATTTCCGCACCAGTTAGCTTCATTGTCGCCAGTGTATTGCCAAACGGTAAAACGGTCAGGATATCCCCTAATGTGATGTCACCCTGATCGATTCCAGCACGGATGCCTCCTCCATTTTGGAAGGCTATGACCGTGTCTTTATTAAATTCCTTCGCTTTCGTCAGCATGGCATCGGTGATCAAGTTTCCTAATTCCGTTTCATTTTTGCGGACACTTGGTTTCGTTACGTCGCCTGAATCACGCAGGCTTTCCATTGCCTTCACTGCGGTTGCGCCCGTTTTGGTTTCTTTTACCTTTTTAATCGTCTCAGAGTAAGTTTGCAACATCTTGGCAGCTTCCGTATCATCCTGTTTATCGGCAACCTTGATTAACTGCCCTGCTTGGCCTATGATTTTCCCTTTATGGTCAAATTCCACATCAAGCGTTCCTAAATAATCACTATATTGGTAGCCTTGAACAATGACAGTAGGATCTTTCGATTGTCCTTTATCATCCTTACTTATCACGACTGGGGCATCTAACTGAGTATGGCTATGTCCGCCGACGATTACGTCAATCCCTTTTACTTTAGCCGCCAGTGTTAAATCATTATCATATTCGGCATTGTCGTCATAACCAAGGTGAGAAATGGCGACGATTTTATTCACGCCCATGCCTTCAAAAGCTTTTACCGCTTTTTCTGCTTCTTCCAGATAGTTTTCGAATGCTACACTTCCTGGGCTAGAAATATCTTTCGTTTCCTCTGTCGTCAGTCCAAAGAACCCGACCTTTTCACCGTCCACTTCTTTCACGATGCCATTGTAGATTTTCCCTTTTTCGGGCTCACTTGAATATAGATCCGAGAAAAGACCTTTGAACCTATTGTCTTTGGAAAAATCAACGTTCGAACTGACGAATGGGAAATGGGCACCTTTAATAAAGTCAGCCAATGCTTGGTGTCCTTCTTTGTCTGAGCCTAAATCGAACTCATGGTTTCCGAATGTCATCACGTCATACTTCATTAAGTTCATGAATTGAAGATCAGCTTGTCCTTTGAATTCATTGAAATATAAGGTACCCGAGAAAACATCACCCGCATCGATCAATAGCGCTTTCGGTTTGCTTTCCCTCACTTCCTTAACGGCAGTCACCCGTTTGGCCACGTTATCTAAGTGCGCATGTGTGTCATTTGTATGCATTAAAGATAAGGTAAATTGAAGCCCTTCTTCAGCCTTCAACACCTTTTTATCCGCTACTGCGATTCTTTTTTGGAAAGCCTTTGTATCTGCTTTGTTGATTCCTTTTAGATTAATGGACGCTTTCGCTTTTTTAGCCGCGTCGATTTGAACTCTTGTCTTAAGCTCTTCACTTGCTAGTTTTTCGTAAGCACGTACTTTCTTTTCAACTGCTGCTTTCTTTTCGGCGTAGACTGCCGCTTCGTATTTACTTGTTACTTTTTTTGCGTAAGCATGGATGGCCTTACCGAGTTTGGACGTTTTGCTTACTTTTTTCAATTGACCAGAAACGGCTTCTATCCGTTTAGCAGCCGTTTTCAAATCTCCTTTATCGATCCAATATTCGGCCTTATCGTGGTAGTACGGTACTTTAAGATCTCCGTCCAAGGATTTTTTGGTTCCTTTTGTGAACTTATCGTAGAGAAGCACTTCGATCTTTGCACCGTACACGGTATCTTTAATGTCTTTTTCGGTCTTTTTAACAGCTGAATTCAACGCATTATATTTCTTCTTTACTTCCGTTGGTTTTTGAGCGATGACTGAATTCGTAAGAGACTTCAACTCTTTATCATGGGATGCCTTTGCTTTTTCAGCTTTTTGATAGCCTTTAACATAACCCTCTGCCCGTGTTATGTATTTATCATAGGCTTTAATTTCATTTAGTTTTTCTTCTTTTTGTTTTTTTGGTAACGTTGATTTTTTTATAGAGGTGATTATGTCTTTTTTAGCCTGTTTGGCCGCTTTGATTTGTTTCTTGATGATGGATACAGAAGCGAGTTTAGAAGAGTGGAAGTATGTGTCGAACGGTTTTTTGATGGTGACCTTGGCTATCTTGATTTTACTGTTTAAGCTAGTTGTTGCTGCATCCGTTGGTACCGGAGCCACTGCGACGATTGTTGATGCAGCCAGTACGGTTGCTGATGCAAACTGAATCATTTTCTTTTTCCCCATTAAAGTAAAGCCTCCCTTTTTCTATACTGACATAATATCATTGGCATACCACCCAATAAACTATCTCAGCTCAAATATCTTAAACTTCATACAAATCGACCTATGTCTTTGCCCCTATCGATATGTGTACAACCTATAATACAACAATATAATCCAAATTAAAAACAGATAATTGGTTATTTTACAAAATATTCATAAAATTAACGATAAACTCATTTTATAACTAATTCCAATTACCCATTCTCAAGTAAAATAAGTAATTTTATAGTGCAATAGTAATAAAATTAAACTGAATCCACGTAATTCTTTGAATTACGCTATAGCTTCGAGCACAAACCGAGGTAGAAGGCGAGTTACCGCGCCGACCTCTCACACTGCCTTACGTATTGTTCCGTTTTACAGCGGTTCGAAAGTTCTATAAAACCATATGAATCCTTGCTCCAACCAATATTGGTTGGACAGGGCCCTATTTCGAACTGGATTGTTTGAGTTTTGCAATATCTCTTTCGGGAGTTAGCATGCATTCTTCGAGGAAATGCCTATCTTCTTTAGGTATCTATATTAAGTTCGAGTCTCTTCCATCTTTTCCACCGGTGTACACAGGAATTGCCTCGAGCTTCCTTCAGATTCCATGTCATCGTGAACACCCTCGCTTTCGGCTAATAATTCGCATATCTGGGCGTCATAACGGACTTTCATCATCTAGTAAATGAACATGCCTGGCACACAAAAAAGGCCATCCTTCACAATGAAGAATAACCCTTTGATCTTATAAAGCTGCTTCAATAATTCGCCAGTTAGCGAGGACCAGAACAATGACGATGGCATTTTTGATGGCATTTACAATTGTCCGATTATACTTCAATTCCTTCTCTTTATTTTTACTTTTATAGATTCGTAAGTTGATGTTATCAGGAAACTTTTCAACCAGACTAAACACACCAAACGCTACTAGTCCTATTAAAGGTAGCCCTAATATGCTTTTCTTATCTCCCCATTGGGAAGCCACCCCAGATGAATCGAAACTCATGGGAATGCTATCTGGAAGGACAGACCACTTGAAACATATGTAGATAAAAATAACGATAAGTAGAATCAAGGAAGCAAGATCTAAAGAACGCTCGATTGCAGTTCTTTTATTCGTGACCATAATTAATCCACCTTTACCTTTAGCATAGTCAATTCCTTTGCCAAGATGGAACTGCGAAATTTCTTTTGACGAAGGAACTCTTTTATCTCATCCAACGTTTGATAGGAAAGCCTGATGTGATAGTAATTGATATGTTCTATAATGGCGAACGCATAAAGAAAGGCGAACCAATAATGACCAGCCGGAAACTTTATGATTTGATAGACCAAAACGAGTGCCCCTATCACGATCAGAACAAAATTGATCTTTTTAAACAACAGAAACATGCGTAGTTGAGTATATGGCAACTGGACGTACTTCTTTTGTTTAGCTTGTTTCCATTTCAAGAACCAAAAGAGGCTCCCTTGAAGCAAAATGAATTCCAGTAATACGAATGCATATATAGGTGGAAATGAAGTTAAGTAGGTTATCCATATCTGTTGCTGAATGTATAACAGCCACATAACGGCAAAAAGGATGGTAGCCGTTAACTCACCTGTAAATAAATGAAATAGCTTTCGATTCGCCTTTTTTTGCATCGAACTCCCCTTTCACAAAAATTTACTTGTTAGATGCGTTCCACTCCTCTAATGACATCATTTTAAACTGTTCTTCGAAATTCAATCGCAGTGGCGCAATGAATTCCAAGGAATTACCATCGGGATCTTTAAAATAGATGGCAGCGTGAGCTTGTGGATTATTGTCTAGAACCAAAGGTTGCCTTTCTGGTGGAAAGTCTTCAAAAGAAGTAACCACTTCGATCCCTTTTTCAGTTAACCACTCTTTCGCTTTTTGGATATCCTCTAAGGAAACGTGGAAAGCGATATGTCTTAATGCTGGGTGATAAGGAGTTTTCACCGTATCCGATTCCCAAAGACCTAGCCAGCTCTTTCCTTCCTCTATCCAGAAGAATGTGACCCTTGAGCTCCTATATGCGACTTTTAATTCCAGCTTCTCATAAAATTCGATGGAATTTGCAAGATTACTGACAGGTAAATGTGCTTCATACAGTCCCTTTATCATTGCAGTCCCTCCTTTATCCCCGCTTATTAAGTATGATTTTTCTATACATTCCATTCCACATAATGGGTTGATCTTCTTCCACTTTCAAACGTTTCTCATGCTCACGGAACAAATCTTCAAACCGTAAGCCGATATCTGTTCCTAACACTTGAATCAGAGGTCGGAGCAACTTTTTAAGTAATGAAAGCTTTTCATTTTTAGAGATAAATTTATCAAAGATTATGATTTTTCCTTCAGGTTTTAAAACTCGAGTCATTTCCTGCAAGCATTTATCTGCTTCAGGAACAACGGAAAGAATTAAACTCCCCACTATATAGTCATACGATCCATCGTTAAAATCCAATTGTTGTGCATCCATTTCCATAAATTTAATAGAGGAATTTCCATATTTCTCTTTAGCCTTTTTAAGCATATCCGGGGAAAGGTCTATTGCGGTTATATCTAAATTAGAGTGCTTGATTAACTTCAAATCGGCACCCGTCCCAATACCGACAAACAGAATCTTGTCTTTATTATTGAATGTGATAGATTCAAACACATGTTTTCTAGCACGCAAAAAAATACCTGAATTGAAAATCTTGTCGTAAATCCGGGACCCTATCTTATATATAACTCTATTCCAAGAATTATTCATAAACATCCTCTCTCCAGCTATTTCTACATACTTACTTCTCTACAGAATAAAATAATCCTTCTAAAATAGTTCTCTTTCAACAACCATACTCTAATTCTTATGGTTCTGAAAAACCCAGGGCAAACATTATAAGAAGACAATACATAGTTAAAACAATGAAAAATAACCCATTAGAAATGCAACTAAGTACGATAATCCCTACTTGTTTTGTCCGTATAGCTAAAAATATGGCTACTAAAAATCCTAGATCAATGATCCATAACAATCCTATGTACACTTTGTCAGCTTAAACCACTGATTTTAGTGAAAGAAGTAAGATGACCGGTAGCATCAGTGAAACAGCTGCCATTTTATTCTTTGCTTTCACATTTTCCACGATACCCACCAACCTTTCATTTTTGTGCCTTACGTTTATTTCCGGTAATAATTGCTGCAAAGATCAAAAATATAATGGCAAGAAGATTTCCTAGCAAACCTTGTTTTAATACAACTGAAATGATCAAATTTGATCCCACTGCCAATACGATAAACAGAAGTGTATAGCGACTTAACCTCATAGTTATGGCCCTCCTATAACAGTAGCAATAATGTTAAACATCACAGGAAATAGGTAATCCCTGAATTTCCAATGGAACGATATCAAATAAAACATTAATGATAAATACAGTTATGAATCCTAAGACTGATTTCAGTCAAATAAATCTCCCCGTCTCTTTTCATAACACTTCAGAAACCATTCATTAATTCTATTAAATCAGTGAACCCTGAGCCTTTTGTTGAAATACCATGACAAATTGATAAGCTAACTTGTCCGTTAAAGCATTAACTATATAAACCAATAGAAAAGAGGTGAAGTAAATGTCTGATTCTGTGAGCATTCCTAGACCTCCAGATGTAGTGACTATTCTATGGGCAAGAAATCCTTTAAAGCCTCACTCATCACGTACAATTGTAGAAGCCACCGTCATTGGAAGTGCTGAACCCTGCAAGCTATCAACAGGTAAGTGCTACCGGAAGGCTGAAAATTGTCTACTATCGAATGATTTTGTAAGGGTTTCGAATACCTGTTTGGGAGTTTTCGGTGTTTCCGTCTTCGTCCGTGAATTCTAGTATATTTTTTTAGAGAGACGATATTGGACTGAAGGTGGAAATGTAAAAGGTTCAGGCCAAGCATTATAGCCTGAACCTTTTACTACTTAATAATACTGAAGAATTTTGTCGAAAAATCGATTTAATGGCAATTTCCGAAGATAAAATTGCCTTTTCGTAGATAAATGTTGAAATACGCTATATAACGTGAAAACCACATGATGTAGCTTCATGTGGTTTTCTTGTTTTTATTTATATTTAGGAATATCCATATTTAGATTATAGGAATCTAACAAACTATATAGATTATAAATCTGTTTGACTTGTTTCAAGGCCCAACCGATATCTGTTGCATATTGATGGGTTGCATATCCATAACTCGTTGCGGCTGCGGGGTTCCATCTCATTTTATATAAGGTATCCTGCCCGGTGGAGATATACCCTTTGGCGATGAATTCTGCACCGCCGATGATCGCCGCCTCCGGAGTGAACCAACCTGCATTATAGGCATATTGCGCGCCGCTGCTTACTGCCGTTCCGTCATAAGCACCGATTCCGTACATATTATAGACCGTCTTTCCGTTCACCTTAACGCCTGTTGCTAATGGTGAAGTCCCTTTGCCGGTTTCCAATAATGCATGGGAGATAAGATAAATATCATTTACCCCATATTTATCCCCTGCCGTCATGAAGGTTGCTGCTTGTCCTTCTAAGATGCCTTTGCCGGATAGGATTCTACTATTCACTTCAGCCGCATTCAGGTTAGCACTTTGAGAGAGTTTAACAAACTGGAACGTGTTCACCGGATCACCCAAGAAATTATCTGGATTCAGATGATATTTCACATCTGTTGGACTGGCATTGACCCAGGTCTTATTGATATCGACCTCGTACCAGTAATATCCGTCAGAGCCTTTCACTTTCGATTTGATTGTAAGAGACTGATTATTGCTGACCGAGCCGACTACCCAGTTATCCGGACCGGCGCCTCCCCTTACTCGCCAGCCTGAACCATTGACCGTACCTTTAGTGGAAGAGGTCAAAATAATGCCGTCCTCACGTATATAAGTTTGGTAGCTTTTATCTGTTTGTGCATCGGCGGCCATCTGCATATCTACCATCATATCGATCGTCAAGTTATACTCGTTATAATTCTTAATGATCGTTCCTGTTGCATTACCCGGAGTTTCTGCAGCCGTGTCCACTAAATATTGTGAGTTCACAAAGCCTGTCTTCCCATTGGCAGAAACTCTTGACCAACCATCAGATTCAGCATACACGGTGACCGCTGTATTATTGGCAAGCATCCCAACGATGGAGGCAGAAGCTGAAGCAGCCGATCGTATATTCAAATTAGATCCATCATTCACTTTCACAAATTTAATGAGCGTGTTTTCTTCAATTGGAGGAGTAGGTTCTGGCTTTTCCTCTTTCGCATTTGGTTTGACCGTTGAAAGATACTGGGAATTAACATAGCCTTCCCCACCATATACCTCGATAAGTGACCAACCATCCTCTTCAGAAAGAACTGTAACCTCTACACCCTTCGCCAATTTCACAATGATGGAGGCGGTCTCTGTCGCTTGTTTTCGCATGTTAAGGGAACCTGAGCTAACGTTCACATATTTTGTAACTTTGACAGGAGTCACCGTTTCCGTTGCTGGCTTTGTTGTCGAAAGATATTTCGTATTCACATATCCTTCCTTGTTGTTCGCTTTGATTTTTGCCCAGCCCTTGGACTCTGAATATACTGTTACCTTCGTGCCTTTCGTTAGCTCCGTTACGATGCTGGCAGTCGCCGAA